>NZ_JAUBTB010000076.1:0-35381 GCF_036704965.1 Microcoleus sp. F10-B2
AAATGCTAAAACTTCGTTGTGCTTACCTCAACGACCTCTTAGCCATTTGAGGTTTTTGCAAAACCGGGATGCTCCCATCCCGTTCTCCCCTCACCACCCTGATAATTTCAATTCCACTGTCTATCGCCCGATAAAGAATAATCTAACCCATGAGAGGAAGCCCCCGCACAGAAGCAGCTAGTTCCTCGTAACTACGACCCATATTAGGAAAGTTAATTAAATTGCGACACTTGCGATTGAACTCCTCGACAAACTGTTCTCCGGATTCAATATTTATAGCTGCA
This sequence comes from Microcoleus sp. F10-B2, assembly GCF_036704965.1. NCBI lineage: Bacteria > Bacillati > Cyanobacteriota > Cyanophyceae > Oscillatoriales > Microcoleaceae > Microcoleus > Microcoleus sp. F10-B2. The sequence continues at coordinate 285 of NZ_JAUBTB010000076.1, forward strand.
AACTAATCCGAAATTTCATCTAAATCGATCCTCGCTTCTGGAGAAACAATGTAGCGACTCATCTTTAGTTCTCCCGCATTTTCCGAAATTTTTCCTGCAATCTTGCTATGACTATTTCTCCATCAATCCCTTCACCGCGATCGAGTTGAGCTATTCCTGCTGATACTTTTGGTCGCGTTTCTTCTACCCATTTTTGATAGCTGTTGCTCTCTTTGGGATCGCTGTTGTCGGCTAGGAGTTCTAATGCCGCTGCGATTACCTCCTCCGCAGAAAAATATCTGCCACTTGTAACTTGTGCTTCTATGAATTTTTGCTGCTCCGGCTTGAGAGTAATTTTCATGGGGTTTACCTCTGAGAACCTTTAATTATTATACAGCGTATTCCAGGTTGATGAAGTGTAGGGACAAAGGCTTTCGCCGTGTCCCTACGGGAATAGAACGATAGGCGGGGTACTTCATAAACGTGGAATCTGCTGTATAGAGGACACGGCAGTGCCGTGTCCCTACAATTAATCGGGGTAGGGACACGGCACTGCCGTGTCCTGACTGTGAATAAGATTAATTCCGATGCTACCTAAGTTGATATCATTTCCACTCCCCTTGCAAAGTAAAAGCAGCCCAATAATAAGGAGACTTCCATTTTTCCTCCTGCATCATTTCTATCTGCGCCGCCCTCAAAGCTGCCGCCGGCGCTAACTTTTGCTGCACCATTTTCTGATAAAACTTTTGCATTAACACGGCAGTTCCTTCATCATCCACACTCCACAAACTCACCGCCACCCGCTGCGCCCCCGCATACATAAAACCCCTGGTTAATCCCACCATGCCTTCGCCTTTAACATTCTGTCCCATTCCCGATTGGCAAGCACTTAAAACCACTAAATTTGCCGCTAGTTTCAAGTTGAAAATATCGGTGAGGCGCAAGAAACCATTGACCAGATTGCCTTTGTCATCTACCGTAGACATCACAATTCCTGACAGTTCGGGATTTTTGCTGTTGGCCATGCCGTGGGTGGCGAAGTGAATGATTTGATAATTAGCTAAACTGCCATCGGTGGCGGTAGTGCGACTGGCATCAAAATCAAATATTTGACTGCTAGAAGCTGAGGGGAATAAGCTGGATATTGTTTGGGCTTCTTGGCGGGTAAATGGTAGGCGTTTTGGCGGCCATTCCATCTCGGAAGCACGAAGCGAGCGATTTAAACCGAGGTTATTTGATTCTAACTTTTCGGTGGTTGCTGGGGTAAGTTGTCCTTTGATTCTGTTATCGTCTGGACTGAAAACAGGATCTGCTAAAATGGCTAAAGTTTGGCCGGGCGATTTTCTATCTCCGTAATTTTGCCGGAGAATGGCGAGAGTTGAGGCGGAAGGCAGGGTGATAATTTCATGTTCGGCAATTAAGGGGACATTGGTATTTTGTCCGGCGGTTTGGGGAAGAGTTAAAGCTGGGAAAGGGGTATAGTGCAGCACGCCGTCGGGAACAATTAATAAGCGTTTATTGCCTAATTGGGCTGCTGCTGGCTGTAAAATTAATTTGCTCAGATTTGCACTTGCTTCGGCAACTTTTTGGGGAACATCTCTCTGGGTAGGGCTAGTTACTGCGGTGCGGAAAGCCACTGCTGTTGTTTCAATGTCGGCGCGTTTTGGTAATTCATAGCTAGTTAGCCCAGTTGATGTCACAACCCACAAATAACTGCGGTCTTTGCCGAGGGAATACTGCAATAAAATCGTGTTTTCATCGAGAATCTGTTTCTGAATTTCTGGCAGCGTTAAAGGTTGGGGTTGGGTGACGGCTGCGTAGCGGGGGCTGGCGGTACGAATCAGGGCTTGAATTTGCTGATATTGTTCCAAAAGTGCGAGGCGCTGTTTGTCAATTTCAGCGATTTTAGTTTGATTGGGATTGGGGCGGCTGATTGCTTCGAGGCGCTGCTTTTCAATGGCATCGAGTTGCAGTTGCAAGCTCTTTTCTTGTTGTAGTAAATCGGGGGAAATACCTTCGCGAATGTTGGCGTTACTTTCTTGGAGGAGTTCGAGGAGACTGCGGGCCCTCGAACGTTCGCTGGCTTCTAAGGCTTTGGTATCGTAACCGGATTGAGGATGAGTTTTATGCAGTTGCATTAACAAATCGATGTAGAATTCGTAGTAGTTTTGTACTGTGGCAAAGTAGGAGCTGCGGAGTTCAGGGCTGGCTATTTTGGTGCGGAGGTTTTCGATGATTTTGAGAGAGGATTCGATGTCGTTGAGGGCTTCGGTAAGATTGTTTTGGTCGCGTTTGACATAAGCTATGTTGGAAAGGATGGTAGCTTCCCCAGAGCGATCGCCTACTGCCCGACTCAGGGGAAGCGACTGGCTGTAATACTCTAGGGCTTTCTGTTTCTCTCCCAATTCTGAGTAGACATTCCCGAGGCTGTTGAGGGTGGTGGCTTCCCCACGGCTATCGCCCACTGCCCGTCTTAAGGGAAGCGACTGGCTGACATACTCCAAAGCTTTTTGTTTCTCTCCCAATTCTGAGTAGACACTGCCGATGTTATTGAGCGTGGCGGCTTCCCCGCTGCGATCGCCTATTGCCCGACTCAGGGGAAGCGACTGGCTGTAATACTCTAGGGCTTTCTGTTTTTCTCCCAATTCTGAGTAGACATTCCCGAGGTTGTTGAGGGTGGCGGCTTCCCCACGGCGATCGCCCACTGCCCGTCTTAAGGGAAGCGACTGGCTGAAATACTCCAAAGCTTTTTGTTTCTCTCCCAATTCTGAGTAAACTTGGCCAATGTTATTGAGTGTGACAGCTTCCCCACGACGATCGCCCACTGCCCGACTCAGGGGAAGGGACTGGCTCAAATAGTCTAGAGCTTTCTGTTTCTCTCCCAATTCTGAGTAGACATTCCCGAGGTTGTTGAGTGTGACAGCTTCCCCACGGCGATTACCTACTGCGCGTCTCAAGGAAAGGGACTGGCTGTAATAATCTAGCGCTTTCTGTTTTTGTCCCAAATCTGAGTAGACTAAACCGATACTGTTGAGGGTGGTGGCTTCCCCACGACGATCGCCCACTGCCCGTCTCAGGGGAAGGGACTGGTTGTAATACTCTAGCGCTTTCTGTTTCTCTCCCAAATCTGAGTAGACACCGCCTATGTTGTTGAGGGTGGTAGCTTCTCCTGGGCGATCGCCCACGGCCCGACTCAGAGGCAGCGATTGACTGTAATACTCTAGCGCTTTCTGTTTTTCTCCTAAATCTGCGTAGACAGACCCGATGTTGCTGAGGGTGATGGCTTCCATCAAGCGATTGCTTACTGCCCGAGTTAGGGGAAGCGACTGGCTGTAATTCTCTAGCGCTTTCTGTGTTTCTCCCAAATTTGAGTAAACTTGACCGATGTTATTGAGGGTGATGGCTTCCAGAGAGCGATCGCCCGCTGCCCGACTCAGGGGAAGCGACTGGCTGTAATTCTCTAGCGCTTTCTGTTTTTCTCCTAAATCTGAGTAAACTTTGCCGATGTTAGTGAGGGTGCTAGCTTCCAGAGAGCGATCGCCCGCTGCCCGACTCAGGGGAAGCGACTGGCTGTAATACTTTAGTGCTTGCTGTGTTTCTCCCAAATCTGAGTACACAGCTCCGATGTTGTTGAGCGTAAGGGCTTCCTTGCGGCGATCGCCCGCTTCTCGATACAGCTTTAATGCTTCTTCATATTTGGCGATCGCACTTGTTAAAGCTTCCTTTGTTCTTTGTTCGTAAAGTTTTTCGGCTTCTTCATATACTCGATCAGCAGCATCGCTATTGTTAGTTTGTGCTGTTTGTACGACTTTGCCAACGGGCACGGCTGCTGCCACTGACTGACTTAGCTGAAGCGAAAGTGCGATCGACATACCAGCCAAAAACCATTGAGTGCGATCGAACATAGCCACCCCTTTTGTATTTTTGTCAATCTTACTCACTAGCTCGCTTAGTGTAAAGGCAGGAAGAAGTAAGGGCGATCGGCATTTTTGCTAGAGTGAACGAGTAGTGCGATTCCCTGCAGGATCGCTACGCCGCGCGTACTTTTTCCCAGCATGAACAACATCCTAACTACCCCCGATCCCGTAACCAGCCACTGGGATTGCCCCGAATGCGGCGGCACCGGTACCCTCAGCCCAGAAATTTGCCCTGTTTGTCTCGGAGCAAAATACATCGATCTCGCTACAATAACGAACTGGATGCTCGATTTCATGGAATCTCGCGGCTGCGATCGAGCTGAGATCGATCGATTGCGAACCGAAAACCCAGACCCCCTAACATTAACTTTTTGCCTCGAAGTTTGTATCGCCCTTAAATAAACAACGATATCAAGTCTGCTTAATTGCTTATAAATTATTTACGGTAGCATCGGAATTATTAGCCAAAATTAGTACACGGCAGTGCCGTGTCCCTACAATATTATTTTCGGTAGGGACACGGCATTGCCGTGTCCTCTATATCATAAGGAGTGCAACCGGAATTGATATAAATCATTTACGGGCATCGGGCATCGGGCATTGTCGAAAAAAAACGCACTCTACAAGTTGATTTAACTTATATCTTGCACCATTCTCAATTAGCCTTTTAGGAACAGGCAAGATGCCTGTTCCACAAGAAAATCTACTCTTTGTGGAACAGGCATCTTGCCTGTTCTTGAGAATGGTGCAAGATGTGAGTTTAACAGAAACGAAATAATGCCCAATGCCCTATTCCCAATGCCCTATTCCCAATATTCAGTGTCCTTTAACCGGATGTTGCCCGTAAAAAGGCAAAGCCTCCGACCAATCAGGGCGACTTCCCATTTGCCACTCCAAATAAGCCAATTCCAACACACTAGAAACCGACCAACCCAACTCGCTACCAACTTCAATTAACTGATAAGAATTCCCCCAATTATCCAACTTTTCCTGCCAAGCTTCAGGAGTCATCACCGTATCAGGAAACAACTCAGTTAAACCAGAATCTTTGTTAACTGAATAAACCGCCCCAAACAATTGTCCCCGCTGTGCAGGCATTTGCAGCGCCATATCCTGATTTGAGATAGATTTTTTACTGCTGCTGCAAGCGACAGCCGCCAAAGTTGAAATCGCAAAAACCGGAATATCCAACTGTTGAGCCAAAGTCCGCGCCGTCACCATACCCATCCGAGTCCCCGTGAAACCTCCGGGCCCCTTCGCCACCGCAATAAAAGCCAAATCCGCCCAAGTTTGCGGTCCCATAAACTCGACTAAATACTGATGCAAATGAGTGGCTAAATCGCGATCCAAATTCCAAGTTTGGCAGCGAGAATCCCCCGCAAAATTGCTGATGGCTAAACCGAGTTCGCGACTAGCTGTGTTCAGGGCTAAGCCGTATTTTTTAACTGATGTTCCGTCTGGGGGATTGCTATTCACGATCACTGATAATTTTCCTTAACAAAAAACAGCGGCAAAGCCACAACTAAGCAACCCAAAAGAATACCAAATATTCCCGTATTTAAAATCCTGGAATTACCCATGCCCCCAGTCATCAAAAACAGCACTACTAAACTTGCAAATAAATTTTTATTTGCAAATTCTTTGTGTTGGGAAACTTGATGCTTCACCGCCATAAAACCAGAAGAAACTATTAGCGCGAACCAAGAATTTAAAATGACTATTTGAGAGCCAAAGATAAACCAAACTAAGGCAAACATTAGCGCATCTATCCAAAAATCCTGAGTTTTCAACTTCGGCAGCCAAAATTCTTGGGTAGTAACAGGGGCGATTTTCTTGACTAATTGATTGTGTTGCATCCGCACGAGTTTGTTTCTCAATTTAATCTTGGGATCGATTTGCAATATTTGCTTCCACTCCGGGCGGCGAGAATTGTTGACTCTTCCCAACAGCTTCACGGCTGCGACTTTATTTAACTGCAAATCGGTGAGTCTGGTGGCAATTATTTGAGATAAGTGCGGATAGTAAACGGGGTTGTCTTCGGTTCTGTTGATGACGATATTGAGCTGTTGCTTGGCTTGACTGACTTGGATTGTAACATTGTACGGGGCGATCGCCTCTTGCAAAGCTTGCTGAATTTCGGCTTGCTCTTGGCGAGTGAAAAGCGACACACCGGGCGCAGGTGTAACCACCCGTTCTGCGGGCGTTTCCGGCGCGTCTAGCACAGGCGAAGCCTCTAAATACACCGGTTTGGGGTTCAAGTGCCGGATGACTGCTGATGCTGAACTGTAGCGTCGATTGGTGGCACTTTGAAGCATGGTGTCGAGGATGCGGCCGAAATCGTCGCTAACAGCAGTCTTCAAATAATTTCGCCAAGCCCAAGAATCCTCTGTACTGTCGAACAAATCGAAGGGAGGAATTTCAGTCAGCAAGTGAATGCAAGTAACGCCCAAACTGTAGATATCGCTGGCAAAAACTGCTTTCCCCATCAATTGTTCTGGGGCTGTATAAGCAGCACTGCCGATGATTGTACCAGTTTGCGGCAACCCGGTTGCTGTTACTTTCTTAGCTGCACCAAAGTCTACTAAAACAATATCTTTTTGGAAAGGAGAGGGTTGATAGGAAGTTTCTAAGGCGGGTAAAGGAGTTGGAGATAGCCGGCGGCGAATGATATTTTCTGGTTTGATATCGCGGTGAATGACTTTGGATTTGTGGACGAAGTGGAGCACTGGCAATAAATCGTTGAGGATTTGCCGAATTTGAGTTTCGGTGAATGCTCCTTTTTGTTCTAATTCTCTGGCTAGGTTTTTGCCGTCTATAAATTCTTGTACTAAATACTGTCTCCCGTCTTGTTCAAAATGCGCGATTAATTCTGGAATCTGGGGATGTTTGCCCAAGGTTTGTAGCTGGGCTGCTTCTTGGTGAAATAGTTGAGCGGCTTTTTCGGCTGCGGTATTTTGCGGAAAAAATTGCTTGATTACGCACTGCGAAAAAATTATAGGTTTGGTTTCATCAACTGCTAGAAATGTTCGGCCAAAGCCTCCTTGCCCGATCGGCTTTACGGTTCGGTAGCGAGATGCTGATGGCGTTTCTGCGTCAATAGTTAACAACAATTTTGAGCCGCAACTTTGGCACAATTCTGCATCACCTGGGTTTTGCGGATTCTGACAAGTTGGGTTTAAGCAATAGCACATTGGATTTTAGATTTTAGATTTTAGATTTTAGATTGGGGAATTGGGAGATTTTAGATTTTGGATTTTAGATTTTAGATTGGGGAATTGAGAGATTTTAGATTTTGGATTTTAGATTTTAGATTGGGGAATTGAGAGATTTTAGATTGGTAATTGGTAATGCGATTGGTAATTGGACAATTCTCCCCCTCTCCCCCTCTCCCCCTCTCCCCCTCTTCCTCAAGTCGGGACGAGTTCGCCTGGCCGCAATTTTGCCCATTTGCCGGTCTCTTGCTTGAAACTCTGACAGCCGACTACATCCCATTCCATTTCTACTTCATCTTGGCGGGGACGGATATTGACGTTGATTGTCGGTTCTACGGGGTCGAAATCGGGTGTTTCGGTGAGGTGAAGCTGTTCGTGCTGTTCTTCTACGGCGTAGTAGGTGAAGCAGCGGTCTACATAGTGGCAGTTAATACAAATACACATTCTTGATATCCTCTGTGCATTTCAAAAAGATTGGTGAAAATTGAGCTTTCTGTTAATCTAGCGTAGCAAGAGTTTAATTGTTTGTAAGGAAAGTAGATTTTTGTTGCGATGCCGATTAATTTGCCCTCTTCATTATCTCCTGATACTTGGCCGTTTGATTTGGAACTGCTGACACCGCCTGCTTATCTGGTGGGCGGTGCGGTGCGGGATGCGCTGCTGGGGAGGCGATCGCACTATTTTGATTTGGATTTCGTTATGCTAACACGGGCCGTGAAAACTGCTCGAAAAATTGCCGATCGCACGAATGGTGGATTTGTCTTGTTGGATGCGGAACGCCAAATTGCGCGGGTGGTGTTTGCGGGCGGTACGGTGGATTTGGCGCAGGCGGAAGGGGGGAGTCTGGAGGGGGATTTGCTGCGCCGAGATTTTCGGATAAATGCGATCGCCTACAATCCTTTTACCGGAGAAATCATCGATCCTTTGGACGGTCAAACTGATTTGCGCTTGGGTTTGCTGCAGATGGTTTCGCGGTCAAATTTGGAGGACGATCCGCTGAGGTTATTAAGAGCTTACCGCCAAGCGGCGCAGTTGGGTTTTGCGATCGAAGCTGAAACTCGATTGACGATTTGGGAATTAGCGCCTTTGTTGAGTCGGGTAGCGGTGGAACGGGTGCGGACGGAATTAGGTTATTTGTTGAGCAATCCAGAGGGTGTTCCTTGGATTTGTCGCGGTTGCGAAGACGGTTTGTTTTCGATTTGGTTTGAAAGTGCGATCGACCGTTTTGATATTTTGACAAAAATTGACGCATCTGCTGACAAATTAGCGGCAATTTACCCGGAATTAGGGAAGGAATTCGGGCGTCAGATTCGAGATACAATTAAAACGCCTTTGTTGGCTGTCGCGAAGTTGGCTATTTTGGCAGATTCTGACCCGACAATTGCTGAAACGCAGTTGCTGCGGTTGAAATACAGCAATGCGGAGATTAAAAGTGCGATCGGGCTTTTGAAATACTTGCCACAATTGCAAGCAAAACCCATCGCGGAAATGTCTTTGCGAGAACAGTATTTTTTGTTTCGGGATGTGGGAATAGTATTTCCAGTTTTAGCAGTTTTGGCCGTGGCGGCGGGAGTGGCGGTTGAGGAGATTTCACTGTTAATTAATCGCTATCTGGATGCTGATGATATTGTTGCTCATCCCACACAGTTAGTTAGCGGCAATGATTTAATGGAATATTTGAAATTGCCCAGAAGTCCGCGCATCGGTCAATTGTTGATGGAGATTCAATTAGCGCGGGTGGAAGGGAGAATTGCGACTCCCGAAGATGCGTTGAAATTGGCGGCAGAGTTGGTTAATCAGTAAGTTTAAATTGATATATTTCAGAAATTAGAACGGGCAATATGCCCGTTCCACAAAATTCAACTTTCCCGTGGGGTGGGCTTTGAGCAACGCCCTAAAAAGTTAGTTGACAATGCTCAAAAATCAGAATCTTAAACAACATCCCTTAATTCTGCAGGCAATTCAAACTTGCCATCTGCACCCGGTTCAAACTCAACAACTTTCAACACAGCATCAACATTCAGCGGCCCGTAAATGTGCGGGTAATTTTCACCCGCCGCCAATTCATATTTGATTTCAGATTCTACTTTTTCCGAGTCAATCCACAGCAAAAGCAATCCTTTTTTACCAACAAAGAACTTATTTGCAGATTTAACAACTTGCGGCAGAGTCGAACAGTGGATAAATCCTTCAGAGTCTAGGGTATCACCGCGATAGGATTTAAGCTGTTTTGCTTCTTCCCATTGTTGGCTTTGAGTGATGTGAAATATAACGCTCATAAATTATTTTACCTGGAAAATAAAAGCTAGGCAGAGCATCTAGATATATGTTCCAATGCTCTACCTAGGAACGAGATTAAAGGACTAAAATCCCTACTACAAAACTAGCACGATACGAGTACATCAGATCGCCCGAGAACTCTCATATCTTCGTCATCGAGTTCGACTGGTGTACCGCTGCGAATTAGTTCCACAAAATCTTCATTCGGCACCATGATGCACAAAGTGTACAAACGTTCGCTGCCCGTATTCTCAATTACGTGAGTACCCGTTGGAGGCACTAACAAACTATCTCCGGGTTTAATACTGACTGTTTTTCCGTCGCAGGTTGCTTGCCCTCTTCCTTTGAGTACAAAAAACATTTCTACTGCAAATTGATGGCGGTTGGGAGGAGTTTTGCCACCCGCATCGAAAATCTCGACGCAAACAGTTAATGAAACATTAGCTGTTACCGGATCGAAGACGATAGCTAATCTATTAGTATCGCCCGGACTGATGCGAAATGCTTGGTAGTCTTTCGGAGACTTTATAACAGGAATCATGCACTGGTTTGTCATTTTTTTATTGTGAGTTGTCGGTTGTTATGTTTCTGATATGATGATTAGCGAGCGAGCCAGAGTCATTAGTTTAGGACTTACGCATGGGTGGCCAGAAACCGGGTTTTTACTGAGAAGACGTGTTACAGGCGACAAAAACCGCAAAAACCCGGTTTCTTTGTTGCTGAGCCGTAAGTCCAGTAGTTGCGAGCTGAGCCTCAAAAATTTATTCTTAGTGACTAATGACTGCTGACTAATGACTAAGGACTGCTATTTAATTGTTTCTAACATAGCCTGAGAATCAGACACAAAACCAAAACATTGCTTAACGTTGTACAGAGTAGCTTGCCAGCAATACTCGGGAGATGTCGTAGCTGTACAATCTTTGACTAAAATACAGTCGTAGCCGAGGAAATTAGCATCTTGCAGGGTAGCCATGACGCACTGATCGGCGTTTACTCCTCCGAAGAAAAGTGTAGTTCTGCCGAGGTTCCGCAAGATACTATCTAAAGGAGTATCCCAAAAGCCACTCATCCGATATTTATCAACGCAAATATCCTCCGGTTTGGGTTTTAATTCATCGACAACCTGCGCCGCCCAACTCCCTGCCATCAGTACAGGTGCGTTGTTTTTTGGCAGCGGATCTCCCAAACCTACGCCGTCGCCTGTGGGATTGTAAACGTGACGGGAAGCTGCACTAATATTGAGCAAATCGGGGCGGTTTCCCCAGTTTATCCAAATAATTGGCATGGCGTGCGATCGCAATTTTGGCAGCAAATTTTTTAAAGGATTAATTGGAGTTCTCGCGGGCGTTACATCTACGCCAATATGCGCTAGCCAACCGTCGGGATGACAGAAATCGTTTTGCATATCTATCACCAACATTGCAGCTTTGGCTAAGTCCAAACGCAGGGTTTTAGTTTCTGTTTCCAGGGTAACAGGTTGAGGCGCGATCGGCGATCGGGTGATGTCGGCAATTTTGGCATCAACTTTCCAAGCATTCGGCGGTACGCCCAAGGTGCGGAGAGAATCAGGATTCATATGATTGTGACTCAAAAACAATTTCAATCTTATAACTATTTGATTGTTACTAACTTGTCATATCTTAAATCTTTGTTAGAATTAAGTATTCGGGGTAACTTTTTGATAAATTTTAGGATTTATTAACTTTATTACCGTTGGGCGATCGCCAATGTTATTGCCCTGCAATCATACAAGAAAAATCCATATAAACTTACAACTATATTTTCATAAAATACGATCCAGTCCTTTGCTACAATCTCAAGTACCATTAGACACCGTATTTTAGGGAAGCATCACCAGCGTTAAAAGTCAGTTAAATTATCCCATACAGCCTCAAACAAAAAATATCGGTGACAATAAGTCTAGCAAAAGTAAATTAATTAAAACAGGTAAGTTATACTAGAAAAGTAAGACCGCTCACCAACTAGAGATAATAGTTATGTCATTGAAAACCAGGCTGGCTACTACCGCCATCATTACATTAGCAATTTTCGCAGAATTAGCGCCGTCACTGAACATTAACCCCACGAACCTCGCAAATCCCAATCACTCAAAAGCTGCCGCCACTACACCCCCTAAGAACCAGATAAATGTAGACGCCAGACTTGTTGCAGCTAATACCAAATTTGGTTTTAACTTGTTCAACACCCTCACCAAACAACAGCCGAATCAAAATATATTTATTTCCCCTACTTCTGTCGCCCTCGCCATGTCAGTGGCATACAACGGAGTCAGCGGAGAAACCAAACAAGAAATGACAAAAGTTCTCGAATTAACGGGAATGACTCCCCAAGAAATCAACGCAGCAAATCAAAGTTTGCAAAATAGTTTGCAGAAAGTTGACCCCAATGTCAGAGTATCAATTGCCAACTCGCTTTGGGCGCAACAAGGCTTCTCCTTAAAACCAGAATTTCTGCAAATAAATCAACGCTACTACAATGCTACTATTACCGAACTCGACTTTATAAATCCGCAAGCTATTAGCATCATTAACAACTGGGTGAGCCAAAAAACTCAAGGAAAAATTGATAAAATAGTCGATCGAATTAGCCCCGCTCAACTCTTGTTTTTGATTAACGCCATCTATTTCAAAGGCAACTGGAAAACCCCCTTTGATAAATCTCAAACTGCCAACAAAACTTTCTCTTTACCCGATGGCAGTTCAAAACAGCATCCGATGATGTCTCAGAAAGGCTTTTATTGGTACTACGAAACACACCAATTTCAAGCAGTCAGTTTACCTTACGGAAAAGAAGGCGCTCTGGCTATGTATATTTTCTTGCCCAAATCCAATAGCAATTTGGTCACGTTCTTGCAGCAATTAACACCAGCAAACTGGGAGAAATGGATGCAAGAATTTAGCGAAAAAAAGGGTATAATTGAAATACCGCGCTTCAAGATAGAGTATGAAGCTGAACTCAGCAACACACTCATAGTTTTGGGAATGGCAGGAATTTTTAATATTTCAAAAGCAGACTTTTCTCCAATGACTGATGACAAAATAGCAGTAGATTCAGTACAACACAAAACATTTGTCGAAGTAAACGAAGAAGGTACAGAAGCAGCAGCCGTGACTTCCATCGAAACCAGAAGCTCGCCTTTTCAAATGAAAGTAAACCGTCCATTCTTTTGTGCCATTCAAGACCATACTACAGGAACAATATTATTTATGGGGACTATCGTTGACCCGAAATAATATCAAAAGTAGTAGGTGCGTCATTCGATTTTAGATTTTAGATTTTAGATTTTGGATTGACTTGCGCGAGATAAATGCTCTTTCTTGAGGATTTTAGATTTTCGATTTGGGATTGATTCCACGGATAAATCACGTGGCGGGTACCACCTTTGAAATTCGTGGTCAGGAAGTGTGCGATCGACTTTTAATCAAATAACCCTAGCTGGCGCACCCTACCAAGCTAATTATACGGTAAAATATCAGTCTAAAAATAATCCTATTTGCGACAAATTGATGATTAAATTGCACAAATGGCAGCGGCTACTGGCTTTAATAGTTGTTTTTGCGATCGCCCTTACCTCCTCCGCGATATTATCCCCGCGTCTGTTGGCTCAAACCCCGCCCACCACCCCAACAACCGAATTGCGCGGCGTCTGGCTGACGAACATTGACAGCGACGTTATTTTCTCCCGCAACAACATCATTGACGCTGTAAATCGACTAGACCAACTCAATTTTAATACCATCTATCCGACGGTTTGGCAAGGAGGCTATACGCTTTATCCGAGTGCTGCAGCCCAACGAGTATTCGGACAGTCGATCGACCCATCGCCCGGATTGAAAGACCGAGATATCCTCAAAGAAATTATAGCACAATCCCGCCAAAAAGGTATAGCAGTAATCCCCTGGTTTGAGTTTGGTTTCATGGCTCCCGCCGAATCGGAATTAGCCACACTTCACCCCGACTGGCTGGCGCAGCGGCGCGACGGTTCAACTATTTGGAAAGAAGGCAAGCACGATCGAGTTTGGCTGAATCCCTTTCATCCCGAAGTCCAGCAATTTATCTTAGATTTAATCCTAGAAGTTGTCGATAATTATGATATAGATGGCATTCAATTTGACGACCATTTCGGATTGCCAGTAGAATTTGGCTACGAGCCACTAACAATGTCAATGTATCAGGAACAAATCAAAAGCCCTCCCTCCAACGACCCCCGCGAAACCTTCTGGGTGCGCTGGCGCGCCGACAAAATCAACGACTTCATGGGGCGAGTTTCCCGCGCCATCAAATCCCGCAAAGAAAAATGTATTGTCAGCTTATCTCCGAACCCTTTTCACTTTTCTTTGCCCGCCCACTTGCAGGACTGGTTTACCTGGGAAAGACGCGGCTACATCCAAGAAATTGTGTTGCAGGTTTATCGCAGCGATATCAAGCGTTTTAGTGCCGAACTGGAACGGGAAGAAGTTAAACTGGCTAAACTTAACATTCCAACTGCGATCGGCATTTTGACTGGTCTTAAAAATAATTCCGTTCCCCTAAAACAAATTCAAGAACAAGTGCAAGAAGTGCGAAAAAGAGATTTCGCGGGCGTGTCTTTCTTTTTCTACGAAAGTTTGTCGAATTGGGCGAAGGAAACTCCCGAACAGCGCAATTCTGCATTGCAAGAATTCTTTCCCACAAAGATGCAGCGCCCGCCATCCGAACGTCGAATTTGAAACCTACGGTTAAAATGAGAAAAAGCATAAAGCGCTTAGGAATGGTCATCTTATCTTTGACTGTTTTCCTAACAATTGGCTATCTCACTCCCAGAAAGTGGGGAAATTACTCGCAAGCAGATTGCACAATCTCTCTATACATTTCCAACCAAGGCATCCACACCGAAATCATCGTTCCAGTTAAAAATGAATATTTTGACTGGAATCAATTTTTACAGCTAACAGAAATAGGGCGGGATGCCACTTCTGATTATAAATATTTGTCTTTTGGCTGGGGAGATAGAGCTTTTATGCTGGAAACTCCCACATCAGAAAATATCAACCCAGTTACAGCTTTCAAGGCGCTATTTCTCCTTACTCCGTCTACCCTACACGTTCAAGGTTATCGGGTTCTCCCCCTAAATATTGAAACCAAATGTGTTAAAATTAGTGAAAAAAAATATCTGATGCTGGTAAATTATATTAAACATTCATTCCAATTAGACGCAGCAGGTAAGAAAATGAAAATTAGCTACGGCTACGGTAACAGCGACAGTTTTTATGAAGCAAAAGGCAGTTACTATATTTTTAGAACTTGCAACGACTGGACGGCCGAAGCTTTGCAAAAAGCCGATGTCAATACTCCTTTATGGTCTACGCTTTCTTCGGCGATTATGTTTCATTTAAATAGCGGGTGCGAATGTCAATCGATTTTAGATTTTAGATTTTAGATTTTAGATTTACTTGCGCGAGATAAATGCTCTTTCTTGAGGATTTTCGATTTGAGATTTGGGATCGATCCCACTGATCGATCGCGTGGCGGGTACCATCAAGAAGTTTTTGGTCAAAAATAAATGGTATTAGGCAATCGTAATAATATCTTTACTTTAGGTTATAAAATTTATAATGAATGATTATGTATGGGTGGGAATCTTGCCTAAAGTTGCATTCTTTTTTTTAGCTGGTATAATTACCAATTTGAGGAAAAATCATGAATGTAATTCCAGCGATCGACTTATTGGATGGAAAATGCGTCAGACTGTACCAGGGAGACTACGCGAAGTCTCAAACTTTTAACGACAACCCCGTCGAAGTCGCCAGACAGTGGGTAAATGAAGGCGCGACAATGCTGCATTTAGTAGACCTCGACGGCGCTAAAGCTGGTCATCCAGTCAACCAAGCAGCCATTGAAGCCATTGTCAGAGCCGTAGACGTTCCCTGTCAAGTAGGTGGCGGAATGCGCGATCGCGCTGCTGTTGCTGCTATCCTCAATTTAGGCGTCCGGCGCGCCATTCTCGGCACTGTCGCCGTCGAAAAACCCCAATTAGTCGGCGAATTGTGCGCCGAATTTCCCGGCAGAATTCTCGTCGGCATCGATGCCAGAAATGGTAAAGTTGCTACTAGAGGCTGGCTGGAAACTTCGGAAGTTTTAGCAACTGAATTGGCGCAAAAAATGGCCGAGTTAGGGGCGGCTGAAATTATTTACACCGACATTCACCGCGACGGTACTATGGAAGGGCCGAATTTGGAATCTTTGCGCGAAATTGCTAACGCTATTTCAATTCCGGTGATTGCTTCCGGCGGCGTCAGTTCGATCGCAGATTTGTTGAGTTTGCTGGCTTTGGAATCAATTGGTGTCAAAAGTGCGATCGTCGGTAGGGCAATTTATACCGGCGATATATTGCTAAAAGAAGCAATTCAAGCAGTCGGACAAGGGCGGTGGCAGGATGTACCGCCAGATTTGGGTTCTTCGAGTTTTGCTTGATTATCTGAATCCTTTTGCGCGCGTTAACCAAACCGGAACCCTTAAGTTTGTCTGCGTCCGGGATTATCTGGTTTCAACGTCTTTCTTACCAGAAAGAATTGGTTTAAAGCCCCAAGCCCGACCGGGAGAAATTAAAAGAAGACTATTCATTACTCCAATCCTCGGACTTCCAAGTAGAGGTCGCCCCGCGTGCGGTCAACTATCAACTGTCAACTGTCAACTGTCAACTGAACATCATCGTACCCATGTTTTTGAACCATACAATTACAGCTTTAAGTTCTGGGATGGCATCCCTAGTTGCTCCCATACCTTTGTTAGCAACAGTCGAGGCAGAAAATTCGCCGATCGTCCTCAGCGGAGTTTTGCTCACTTTGGTAGTGATTTATCTCGCCAGTAAATTAGGCGCAGAAGTAGCGAGAAACTTCGATTTTCCGCCGGTTTTGGGTGAACTTGTAGCAGGGGTAATTGTTGGCGTATCTGCTTTACACCTAGTCGTTTTTCCCGAAGCAGGGCTGTCAGCCTCAGACTCCGGGATTATGACAGTTCTGCAATCGATTAATCATCTGTCTCCTGTCGCCCTCACCAGTGTGTTTGAATCCCAGAGTGAAGTTATTTCAGTGCTAGCTGAATTGGGCGTAATTATTCTGCTGTTTGAAATTGGCTTAGAGTCGGATATCAGACAACTCAAGGAGGTGGGGGTTCAAGCTGTCGTGGTCGCTTGTGTGGGCGTGGCAGTTCCCTTTGCTGCCGGTACTGCGGGTTTGATGATAATTTTCCACACGGCGGCGATTCCGGCGATTTTTGCGGGGGCTGCTTTGACAGCAACCAGCATCGGAATTACCTCCAAAGTTTTGTCGGAATTAGGACAACTCAAATCTAAAGAAGGTCAAATCATTGTTGGTGCAGCGGTGATTGATGATGTGCTAGGAATTATTGTCCTAGCTGTTGTTGCCAGTTTAGCGAAAACTGGTGAGATTGATGTTGTTAATGTCATCTATTTGATTGTCAGTGCAACTGCCTTTCTGCTAGGTTCGATTCTATTGGGCGGTGTGTTTAACAAAAGCTTCACTGCGGTGGTGGAGAAACTCAAAACTCGCGGCAATATAGTCATCCCGGCATTTATCTTTGCTTTCTTCATGGCTTTTCTGGGCAACGCAATTCATCTCGAAGCGATTTTGGGTGCGTTTGCCGCTGGTTTGGTGTTGGATGAAAGCGATGCCCGCAACGAGTTGGATGAACTGGTGAAGCCGATTGCGGATTTCCTGGTTCCCATCTTTTTTGTAACCGTGGGATCTCGGGCAGATTTGGGAGTTTTGAACCCAACAGTGCCGGATAATCGGGCTGGTCTTTTGATTGCTGCTTTCTTGATTGTGGTTGCGATTTTGGGCAAGATCGTAACAGGTTGGGCAGTGTTTGGTCTGCCGGGAATCAATCGATTGGCGATCGGAGTGGGGATGATTCCTCGGGGCGAAGTCGGGTTAGTTTTTGCCGGCATCGGTTCGGCGAGTGGGATTTTGGATAAACCGTTGGAAGTGTCGATTATTATCATGGTGATTCTGACGACTTTTTTGGCTCCGCCTTTTCTGCGGATTGTCTTTGGGGATACGGTAGAGCCCCCTGCTAGCGACGAACTTTCTAGCGAGAAAATCGTTTGATTAGCGGATGATATTAAGTCTGTTTTGAGGTGCTTGGGGGCGATCGTCTCCATTGCTACTCATTCGCCTCCTGGTTCAGACGGGGTGACAACCACTTCAGGGAATGCGATCGCAGTTATTTACCAACAAGTGCTACAGCACCGCTTTGCAAAACAGGAATTTCAATGCGGAACTCTGCTCCTTGATGGGGTTGAGAAAAGCACTGGAGTATGCCACCGTGCTTATCAACTACAATTTGATAGCTGATGGATAGCCCTAATCCAGTTCCTTTACCAATTGGTTGGGTGGTGAAGAAGGGATTGAACACCTGTTGTCTAACAGTTTCCGTCATTCCCAGTCCATTGTCTTGAACTTGAATCACCACGTTTTTAGAACAACCGGGCCCAGTTTCGTTTGTGAGTAGCTTAGTCCGAATAGTGATGCAACTGGGATTCTTTTGAATGTCTTTTAGAGAACGCTGATTGTCGTAGTTTTCTAAAGCATCGATCGCATTTGCCAGAATATTCATAAATACTTGGTTCAACTGTCCGGCATAGCACTCTACTAGCGGTAAGTCGCCGTACTCTTTAACAATTTCAATAGCAGGATGATCCGGTTTTGCCTTCAGTCGATTTTGCAAAATCATCAATGTGCTGTCAATTCCCTCGTGGATATCAACTGGCTTCATGTCTGCCTCATCCAGCCTCGAGAAGTTTCTTAGAGACAGGACAATTTGACGAATGCGATCGGCTCCCACCTTCATTGAACTCAGCATTTTGGGCAAATCTTCACTAATGTAGTCGAGATCGAACTCTTCAATTTTTTCCTGAATTAGGGTATTAGTTGGATAGGTTTGCTGGTAAAGCTTAATCAACTGCAGTAAATTTTGCGTGTAGTCGGCAGTATGGGTCAGGTTGCCATAGATAAAGTTGACTGGATTGTTAATTTCGTGAGCAACACCAGCCACCAGTTGCCCCAAACCTGACATTTTCTCTGCCTGAATAAGCTGTGCCTGAGTTTGCTGTAAGGTTTTGAGTGCAACCTCAGCTTCCTCTTTTGCTTGCCTTAATGCAGCTTCGGCTTGCTTGCGCTCAGTAATATCCAGTGCCAAAGATGCAACTCCAATAATATTTCCACCATCCCCTACTAAAGGCGTATTGAACCATTCACAAATAATGATTTTGCCGTTTTTTGTAAAATTTTCGTTGACGCTGTAGATTCCTTGGGTCTGCATCAACAACTTGTTCATAATTCGATCGACGACCTTTCTGGCAGACGCAGGCACAATTAATTCTGCCGCATGGTGTCCGATCGCCTCTTGAGCCGTGTAACCAAAAATCTGCTCTGCCGCTGGATTCCAGGCAGTGACTTGAAAGTTTAAATCCCATTCCACCACTGCCAGTGCACTTTGGCGAAATAGACAAGATAGCCGCTGTTCCGATGCTTTGAGTTCCTCTTCTGCCTGTTTCCGTTGAGTAATATCAATGCCTGTTTTGATGATGTACTCAATTTCACCTCGATTATCGACTAAAGCAGTATCTGACCAGGCAATGAGCCTGAGTTGTCCATCTTTGCTCACCCAACTGCCTTCATACTGCTGGGGAAAATTACCAGATTGTAAAGACTCAAAAGCAGTTTTGGCAAGTCCTGCTAAGTCTGAGTTCGGGAACAAGTCCCAAATGTAGCGCCCCTTCACTTCACTAAACGAGTAATCAGTCGTTTGTTCGCAAGCTCGATTAAAGCGAACGATTTGTCCCTGCGGGTCGAGCACAACCACCAGAGCCCCTGCAATTTCAAGAATAGCTGAAACGAAATTGCGTTCCACTTCAACAGTTTTAATCAGTTCCTCTAACTGGCTTGCCATATTGTTAAAGGCGATCGCCAATGTCCCCAATTCGTTTTGGCTGTGGATGTTGACCCGCGTATCTAATTGCCCCGCACTGAGTTCAGTAGCAGCAGCGGTTAAGCACTGTAGCGGCACCACAATTTGCCGAATAAATAGAAAGCCAATGCCAACAGCGACGATCGTCACCACCGCCAATGAGCCTCTCATAATTGAGAGCATTTGGTAAACGGGAGCATACGCCTCAGCGGTTGGCAGTTCTACAACCACATTCCAATTCACGCTCCGAATTAAGGTACTGGCTCCCATTACTTCTACCTGTTTTAGACCCGGATAAACGTTAAGGTGCTTAGTCTCTTCGGATGCTTTCAAGAATTGAAAGAAGGGGCGCTCAGAAATATCTTGAAGTTGAAAGGTTTCTGCCTTACTACCCTTTTGAGCAATCAGAAAATTACGCTCATCGACTACATAAACATAACCCGTCTTGCCGACCTCTGTTTGGGAAACAACAAACCAGAGAAAGTTGAGATTTACCTGCGCTAATAGCACCCCATCCACCTCATCTCGCTCATTCCGAATCGGAACCGCCAGAATGGTTGTTAGTTGGTGGGTTTGAGGATTAATTTCTACAGGACTGACATAATCTTCCTGTTGTTTGAAGGCACGAACAAACAGTGGCGAATTGGCTAGATTGTCTAACTTGAGCGGTTGGTAGGGTGAAACTGACGCGATAACTTGTCCCTTCCGGTTCAAAATGGCAACGGCTTCATAAGCATCATTATGACGAGTCAACCCTTCCAACAGGCTCTGCTGCACTTGAGGTTGAAAGTTGGTGAGTCCTTTGACCCTAGCTAAATAGCTCAGTTTTCGTTTGAAGTCATCTAGATAATTATCAATCTGCCCTGCTGCTTTCTGACTCCGTTCTTCTTGGAGCGATCGCGATTGCTGGATCTGCGCCTGAAAGCTGAGGTAGATCAGCAAGCCACCAGTGGGCAGCAAGCTCAGGAGAACCAAAAATATCAAACCATAGCGGAGCTGCTTTGCAATAGAAAAGAAGCGTTGCCAAGGATGAGAACGGGAGCTTGTGGCAATCGGCAGAACGCGATCGCTGCGTTGATTTTTCATCGGACTATTGATCGATATTGGTAAATCAATTAATGCGCGCACTAAGGAGAAACATCAATTTTGCCAGTCGTCACAGCATCTCGGATGGTCTTGAAAGTTTCCTCTTCCTGAGACGTGAGAGTGCCGCGGAAAGGAGCAAAGTCATAGATCTTTTCCTTGAGCCCAAACTTGTAAAGTTTTCCTTCCCAGCGACCTTGCTGGGTTAACACTGCCACATTTAGCACCAGATTGGGAATGTCCTGCAGAACGCTAGTTAGGACTTTGCCGGGAGCCAGTTCGTACTGATCCTTGGCCCAACCAATCGCAAAGACTCCTGGCTTTTGCGTAACGGCTTTTAGCGCGGCTAACCCTGCCTCATCCGCGTTGATTGTCAAAACATCTACTCCAGAGGCAACCATATCCGTTGCAACTTTGGTGGCTTGGTCTGTATCAATCCAACTGTTGAGAAAAGCAGTCGAGGCTTGAACAGAGGGATTCGTTGCCTTCACTCCGCGCCTGAACAAGGCTTCTTCTTCTTTGTAAACCGGATAAGATGCACCCACAATATAGCCAACTTTATTGCTTTTGGTCTTCATGGCAGCCAAAGCGCCTGTGAGGTACCCCACCTCACCCGATCGAAAGGCAACAGCCCCCAAATTTTTGTTATTCCCTGGATACGTTGTAACCAAGGCAAATTTCGTGCGCGGAAATTCTCGAGCGACCTTTTCGGCAGCTTTGATATAGCCACCACTGGCTGCAATTACCAGGTCATAGCCTGACTGGGCATATTGGCGAAGGGCTGCTTCACTATCTTCACCGTCAAGGCCAGTAAAGTCTACCTGAGCATTAAATTTATCTTTGATTAGGTTTAACCCTTCAAAGCAGGCTTGAGACCAACTGTTGTTGTCTTTGGACCCTGTGACGACCAACGCCACTCTAAAGGTGCTAGAGGTAGTTGCTTCAGGGGAAGAGTTTACGTTAGGAGTCGATCGACTGCAACTGATGGCAAAAAATAGAGCTAGAGCCACCAGAGTCATTTGTTTGAAAAGAGATTGAATTCGCATAATAGCTTGTCGCAACTAGATTACTTTTTATACCCGATAAATTTGTTGAACGGTATCTCAACAATTTTCACAAGTCTTACTCTCGCTCGCATTTAATGACTCTGACAGATTCAGCGTCACACTCATTTAAGCTTAAAAAAGCTTAAAAACAAGTAAGGACACGGCAGTGCCGTGTCCTTACAAATTTAACCTGCAAGTAACCGAATTTGCGATTACTTAACAAACAGCATTTCTTGATAAGTAGGCAGCGGCCACAAATCATCAGCAACTTCACCCTCCAGAGCATCCGCATACTTGCGAACCTCATCCATCAAAGGACGAATTGTTTGCGAAGCATACTGCATGTGGTCTTCTGTCGAAGCAAAATCGTGCTTGCTCAAAGCATCACTCAACTTGCTCGCAGTATCCATCATCGACTTAACCAGCACCGCTACTTTTTCGGCACTTTCTTTTTCCAGTTCAATCCCAATCTCTTTCAACTTAGAAATCGTGCCGGAAAGTTCAGCTAAATACCTCACCGCAGCGGGGTAAATAATGGTTTTTGCCATGCTTATTACCAGTTTTGCTTCGACTTCAATTGCCAGCAAATACTGCTCTGCATAAACATCGTAACGGCTTTCCAATTCAACGGGAGTCAGAACGCCTGTCTTTTCAAACAAGTCTTCAATGTATCCTTCCTTCAACACGGGCAAAGCATCGGCCGTAGTCCGCAAGTTAGCTAGACCCCGTTCCTCAACGGCCATTTTGTGCCATTCTTCCGAATAGCCGTCGCCACCAAATACAACCGCACCGTGCTCGTCCATCACTTCTTTGAGAAGTGTTTGGATGGCAGCATTCAGTTCTGTTCCGTTAGCCAAATCGCTTTCTAATTTGTTAGCAATCCAGTCCAAAGAATCTGCAAGAATTGTATTCATCGCCACCAGCGGCCCGGAAACAGACTGACCGGAACCTACTGCACGGAATTCAAAGCGGTTGCCAGTAAAGGCAAAGGGCGAAGTCCGGTTTCTGTCTCCAGCATCTTTCATGAAAGTAGGCAGTGTTTCTACACCTAAGTTCATAATCCCCCGACCTTTAGAGTCCTTAACTTCTCCCTGGCTAATTTGCGCGAAGATATCTTCTAATTGCGAACCCAAATAGACAGAAATAATTGCTGGCGGAGCCTCATTTGCACCCAATCGGTGGTCGTTGCTGGCAGTAGCAACTACCGCGCGCAATAGCGGGCCGTATTTGTGAACTCCCCGAATCACAGCGCCGCAGAAAACTAGAAATTGTATGTTCGAGTGCGGTGTATCGCCTGGGTCTAATAAGTTTCCTTGGGTGGCATTGCCGACCGACCAGTTGACGTGTTTGCCGGAACCGTTAATGCCGGCGAAAGGCTTCTCGTGCAGCAAACACATAAAACCGTGTTTCTTCGCAGTGTTGCGGAGAATTGTCATGGTTAATTGTTGGTGGTCGCTGGCGACGTTGGCAGCTTCAAAAACTGGTGCAATTTCAAACTGACCGGGAGCTACTTCGTTGTGCCGGGTTTTGGCAGGAATTCCCAGCCGGTACATTCTTTCTTCTACTTCCTGCATGAAGACTTGAACGCGCTCTGGAATCGCCCCAAAATAGTGGTCGTCAAATTGCTGACCTTTCGCAGGAGCTTTGCCAAACAGGGTGCGACCTGCTAGCAGTAAATCGGGGCGGCTGGTAGAGAAATTGGCATCTACCAGGAAGTATTCTTGTTCGGAACCGCAACTGGAATTGACCGGAGCCACTTCGGTATTTCCTAATAACTTTAACACTCGGGTTGCTGCTTTGTTCATTGCGGCAATGGAACGCAAAAGCGGCGTTTTCTTGTCTAAGGCTTCACCTGTCCAGGAGATGAAAACAGTGGGAATGCACAAGGTCATGCCGTTGTCTGTTTCCATGACATAAGCAGGGCTGGTGACATCCCAGGCTGTGTATCCGCGAGCGGCGGCGGTGGAACGGATGCCGCCGTTGGGGAATGAGGAGCCATCGGGCTCGCCTTGTACGAGAACTTTTCCTGCAAATTCTGAGATGACGGACCCGTCGCCTTGCACTGAGATGAAACCGTCGTGTTTTTCGGCGGTGCTGTTGGTTAGCGGGTAAAATACGTGGGCGTAGTAGAGGGCTCCTTTGGAAATAGCCCAATCTTTCATGGCTACTGCAACTACATCCGCTACGGAAGCATCAAGTTTTTGGCCGGTTTGAACGGTGTTTTTTACTGATTTGAAAATGCTTTTGGGCAGACTTTCTTGCATCTTGCTCAGTGTAAAAACGTCTGTTGCCCACATATCTTCTAGCCGCTTGGGAGGCCGACCAGGCATCAGTTTGCGGTTGACGATTTGAGAAATTGCTTGAACGCGCGATTGGTTTCCACTCATGGTTATTTTTATGGGGATTGCAGGACCAGTAGTTGAGAAAAAATAGATGTTAGCAAAAGTCTAACGATTGACAAATATGTTGGATTGACCCAAGGTTTTTAGTCAAAGCTAACTTTTCGGAGAATGCCTTTTTTGGCAGACTCTAAAAGATTGGAGGAGCGAGGCTCAATCACTTCGCCGTCCATCGGCTGTGACAATCCAGTGTGAGATGCGGTTGGATTGCGATTATTAGCAAGAAGATAAATGGCAAGAGCCTGTACAAACTTGAGTCAACATTATAGATGTCTGCACTGCACAAATTTCGTAACTAATCTTCACCCTGGTCAGCTCAAAAATTTTGTGCGAATCAATTCCGATGAATTCAGGTCAAAACTACTTATGGTTTTTAACAGTTCGACGATCGATAAATCGCAGTCCAGCAAACAACGCACTCGTTTAGGGGTTTTGGAGAATTATGGATAGTACACAATCTACACTTGGAGAGTTTAAACAATCATTAACCAAATAAATGTATCCTAAGCTACAGAATTTTATGTTTTTTTCAGAAGGGTCGATCGCACCGATCGCACACAACCGCAGGATTTCAGTGTAACAGGACGGGGGGCGCTGAAACTGGGGGCGATCGTACATTTACAGGACTTACGCAGGCACACTATATATAGTTTAGGAAGAAAGGGATCTCGCTTTTTCAAACTTTTGAGCAATCGTCATCAAATTAAAAATTTAACTTCTCACAAAATCACCGACTCTCTTATACAACAAGCCACAGACGTATAGCTGGGTATTTAAATTCCTTTCAATGTGATGAAAAGACTTAAGCCAAATGTTATCCCTCTGTTAGAAACTGCTGCGTAAATTTTTAGCAGGTAGCTGATACGTAAATGAACACGTAACAGCCGTGAGGTTCCCAAAGCTTTATGTCCCCAGCTTCAAGACGCAACAAGAGACGCCAACTTCTGCAACTGTACGGAAACCGCTGCCACTGGTGCAACAAGTCGATGCAGAAATCAGAAAGAACCATCGAACACTTACTCCCGAAAAGCCGAGGCGGGTCTAACGCCCTCTCCAACCTGCGTTTAGCCTGCTTCAGTTGCAATAATTCGCGTGGAAATAGCCTCCTCCCACCTCCCGGCAAGAACTTACGCACACAAAGAGCTCAACCGCATGAGAAAATAGCTTAGGCTTTTCGCACGATCGCGAATTTTCATAGCTAATAAACAAACTAACTTGCTCCTCAAAAAAGTCGCATGGATGACCTAGATGGACGGTTAAGCGCTCTAATTGCAGAGATAAGTCAAAATCCAGCTAACAGTAGAAAATGGCGAACAGCCATGAACAAGCTGTTATTGGAAATTCAACAACTACCAGGACTCAAAAAATCAGTTCATCAAGATTATCCTGAAGCCCTCAATCGTACTTTTGAATGGGTTAGTCGCGAGATTGCTAATTTTGTGCCACGCCCGCCTTCTATTTCAACAAGTTTAGTTAACTGGATTAACGGTTATCTGGGTTGGCGAATTAAAGATTTGTACTCTCCTGACAAAGATGCTCCAATTAGTTTAGATGCTCCGATTGCGGTGGATGCTGGGGAAACAACTCGGCTCGAACTATTACCCGATTTTACGCTCAGCGGGTTGGATGGCGCGATCGAAATTGCTCAGAAAGAAACCACTCAGCGAATTGGTCTCCAACTAGAACTTTACATAGAGCAAGATCCAGAAGGCAAGCTAAAAAATAGCTACCCTGGTTCTTACGCGGAGTGCAACTGCCAATTTCTCAGCATGAGAAGAGTCTTAAAAGACCCTCCTGACAGATTTCAAGACTTAGCAACAGAGTTAAAGGTTAATTACACAACCCTGAATTCTCACTGGAAGAGAAAATGTGTACTCTCGTTGCAAGAAATAGCCCGCGCTCTAGGATATGAACAGGAATCACAACCATGAACATCGCAGAACTACCTCTGTTAACAGTACCGCTAGAATTAAAAGCTCACGAATTGGCCCGACAGTTGGCAGCCGTTCAAAGTACAGTCCAAAAAGGAAAACGAGTTTACTTGAATGCACTGGCTGTTTACGCAGTTCACAGCTATTTAAAATGGCTGCAAATTGAAACAGATTTGAATTCTTCCGATAGCTTCAATCCCGCAAAAACGGCGCTAGCTAATGTCGCTGACTTGGTAATTACTGGCATCGGTTCCTTAGAATGCCGCCCTGTTTTACCTGGTGAAACAACCCTTATATTACCCGAAGAAGTAATAGAAAATCGGATTGGATATGTGGGAGTACAGTTTAGCGATCGCCTTGACTCCGTGCAGCTATTGGGATTTACTCCGAGCTTCGATAGCTCAAATCCACCGCAACAACTCTCGGTAGCAGAACTGATGCCGATCGACACTTTAATTGAACAGATTACTCGTTTAGAAGAAGCGATCGCCTTCTTAGAAACAGACGATCCGGTGGCGGTACAGGTACGCTCCACGATCCAAACTCAATCGCAGAGCAATATTGTTGCCCAATTAGAGCGTATTTATCGAACTTGCGAGGAGTACGAGTGGCGGTACGCAGCGGGAGAGATGTTAGCTGGGAGTACCGCAGGAGGCGAGTTTACTCGTGAAAGTGCCGATCGCGCCGACACTGATTTACAAGATTTAGCCGAAGCACTGCTGGAGAAGTTAGCAGGAATCTGGAGGGAGGCTGCGTAATTTTGGAAGGGATGGCTGATGTATATATGTAGTCTCCCCTTCGTAACCTGTAAAGAATATGGCAAAAGGATTCGGCCCCAAGAAAACTCCCCAAACGACAAAACGCCAGACAGCTTATTTCAAGTTGATTCAAGCGCTTCTCAAATGTCCTCGCGGTAAGGAACTGAAGATTTTAAGGAAGCACCCGGACTTGGTAGATGTTGGTTTGGTGGAAATGATGGAAATGGTAGCTACAATTCAGGTAGCACAAAGGGAGTTTTATAGTGCTCAATTTTTAATTGATTTGGCTGATTTTTTATACAGTTCTTACATAGAAACACATGGGTCGCCAGTAACAGGCTCTTTTGTTAAAGCTCCAGCTTTCTTGTGGGAAGTATTGCGGACAATTCTGCTAAACCCAAGTGACCAACAAACTGTTTACCAGCTTTTAGCAACTAACTCAGACGAACTGAATGAATATTTTTGGCTGCAATTCTGTCTATGGATAGATTACACGCTCCTGAAGTCCGAGCCAAAGACAAAAAAAGCGATAGCATTAGGTATTGTGTATTTCAGCGAGATACTCTGGCTATTCCCACTGGGCAACAGAACAATTAATCTAGAAATTGCGATCGCAGGTTTTGAAGGATCTGCCAAGATTTTAACTCGTGAGGTTTTACCCCAAATGTGGGTAACAATCCAAAGAGATTTAGCCCCAGCATACCGTCATCGTCGCAGGGGCGATCGCTCCGAAAACCTTGAAAAAGCCCTCACCGCTTGTACGAATGCTTTGCAAATTTCTACTCGCGATACTTCTCCCCAAGAGTGGGCGATGGTGCAAAATAACCTCGGTCTTGTTTACAGTGACCGAATCGTCGGAGATGAATCTGAGAATTTAGAAAAGGCGATCGCCTGTTTTGAAGGAGCCCTGCAAGTTGTTAGCCGCGATCGAGATCCTGAACTTTGGGGGACACTGCAAAATAACCTCGCAGTTGCTTACACCCGCCGAGTTAAAGGCGATGGTGCACAAAATTTCGAGAAAGCGATCGCTTGTTATCAAGTTGCTTTAAAAGTTCGCACTGATTCCGATTGGGCTAGCAGTCAATGGCACCTCGGCACTGCTTATACCCAAAGGATTTTAGGGGACAAAACGCAGAATCTCGAACGGGCGATCGCAGCCTACCAAGCAGCCTTACAAATTTATACTCCCGAAACCTATCCCGAAAGATGGGCTAATACCCAGTCAGATTTGGGCAAAGCTTACCGCAAATTGGGACAAATTGCTAACGCTTTAACCTGTTTTGAAGCGGCATTAACAATCTTTACCCCTGATTCGTTCCCTAGAGAGTGCATCAAAACCGGACTTGAGTTGGGCAAGCTGACATTGGCTGCTGGCAAAAAGGCGGAAGCTTTTCAATGTTTTGCGAGGGTTATTGAAGCTGTAGAGGCGATCGCCCGTTGGGGTGATTCTGAATCTTTACATCAACAAATTCCCCAAAAAAATTATGCTTACCTACAAATAGTAACGCTTTGCCTAGCCTGTGGAGAGCGCGAAAAAGCCAGGGAATATGCTGCTCGCTCAGGCTCTCCTTTTATTTTAGACCTACTGCAAAATGTTCAAATCCAGCAAATAACTTCATTAGGGCAGTTTCTAGATCGAGCTTTGCAAACAGCTATCGAAAGCGAGACTAATCCGCAAGCCTTCTACCAACTTCTGGAAGATAACCTAGAGCAACTAAACGATAGTTTACTGGAAAAATTCAACATTATAAAATTATTTTTATCTGAGTTGGGTCCAGCCGAAGAAATCAATATAGCAGCGGCTATTCTCAATTTTAGCAGGCTGGTTCAACATTTTGATAAAGGTAATGAAGAGAATAACTGGAAGATTGCTAAGGCAGGCTACGAAGTTGCTGCCACTGTTTTTACCCAAGAAAAATTTCCCGAACAGTGGGATGCCATCCAAGAAGAAACTCGCGAGCATTTATTGTTTCAATTATTCAAAGCTATTGACGACTGTCACAGAAATTTCAAAACAGTCGATCGATTGGCAGAAACCAATGCAGAACGATTTGACAAGCATTTTTTCACGGGACTGCGAGAAGTTAACGTCGTGCTTGAAGCTAATCAAGCTCAACTCGATGAATACTTTGTTAAGGTGTTGCGAGATAAATCGTCTGCTACGTTATCTGAAGTGCCGCCAGAAGAAAAAAAAGCAATCGCTGCTGGCATTATAGGTTTAAGCCTCTGCATTCGTGAATTTAAAAAAGGAAATCAAGCTAATAATTTAGAGATTGAGATCGCAGGTTATGAAATTGCTGCTACTGTCTTAACCCGTGAATCTACTCCAGAAGGATGGGCAGATTGTCAGATGTTTGTTGGCAGTGCTTATCACCGCCGCTTTAAAGGAGATTGGGGCGAGAATCAAGAACGATCGATCGCCTGCTGCCAAAATGCCCTACAAGTATATACCCGCGAAGCCTGGCCAGAAAAATGGGCAGCAATTCAAAATACTTTGGCTCTTGCTTATGGCAACCGAATTCGCGGAGATAGATTAGAGAATGCAGAATTAGCAATAACCGCTTGTTTGGCAGCAATGGAACTTCACACCCGCGAAGCAAATCCGAAATCATGGGCTCAACTCCAAAACAATTTGGGTATTATTTACCGCGATCGCATTTGCGGCGACAAGGCTGAAAACTTGGAAAAAGCAATTGCTTGCTATCAAAATGCCCTGTTATTCCGCACCCGCGAAGAATCCCCGGAACTTTGGGCGCAAACTCACATGAATCTTGCCTCTGCTTACCGCCACCGGCTTCATGGCGATCCGGTAGAAAATGTTGAGAAGGCGATCGCAGTTAACAAAGCAGCATTACAAGTTTACACTCAAGACGAGTTTCCATCAGGTTGGGCAGGAGTACAAACGAATCTGGGTAACGCTTATTCGCATCGACTTGAGGGCGATCGAAATGAGAATTTAGAAATGGCTATTGCCGCCCATCAAGCTGCTTTAAAAGTCTTTAACCCCGATGATTTTCCTAGAGAGTGGGCTATGGCTCAAATGAATTTGGGCAGTTGCTACTTCGGCCTAGATCGAAACTTTGAGGCGATCGCATCTTATCAATCTGCTTTAAAAGTTTGCACGCCAACAGCTTTTCCATTTGAATGCTTGAACGCTGGAGAAACCCTTGGAAATATAGCATTTGTAATGGGAGATTGGAAATTAGCCATTGAGGGATACGGTATCGCGATCGAAGCCGTAGAAACCAGCCGTACTTGGGCAACTTCTGAATTTCGCCGCCAAGAGATTATGGGAGAGGCGATCGACGTTTATGCAAAGATGGTGGAAGCCTGCATCAATAACAAGCAGTTAGATAAAGCTGTTGAATATGTAGAGCGATCGCGCTCAAAACGCCTTGTAGACTTGATGGCAAGCAACGATCTCTACTCAAGTGCAGAAATTCCTGCTGAAATTCAACAGTATTTACAGGAGTTTGAACAGCTACAGCAGCAAATTGACAAGGAACGAGGGCGCAATCAACCTAGCAACGACTTTAATAACAGCAAACTTGATAACAGCCGTGCAGCCCTAGCAGCTTACAATCAAACAATTGACTTTCTTGAAACTGAAAAACTCCAAATTTGGGAACAACTTCGCCGTCTCGATCCGGTGCTGGCTGGTCAAATTCGAGTCAATCCTCTCAGCTTCCCATCCATCCAGCAACTTATCGACAAACCCACCACTGCAATTCTCAGCTTTTACACCACCGTTAGCGATACCTCGATCTTCGTCGTGCGGCAAAATGAGATTACCCTACACAATTGCACCGATTTAGGATTTGAGGCTTTGCACGAATGGATTTTGCAAAATTGGTTAGGACAATATGTTGAGGATAAAGATTCTTGGAAAGAAGAGTTCGTTGGGATGTTAACTGAACTGGCAAAACAGTTAAATTTAAATGACCTAATTTTGTGGCATTTAGAAGGAATTTCGGAACTGATTATAGTTCCTCATTATGCCCTTCATCACATCCCTTTCGCTGCACTACCCATCGGAGATAACCGCTATTTAGGAGACAAATTTCTCATTCGTTACGCACCTAGTTGTCAAGTCCTAGAATTCTGCCAGCAGCGCCCTTCCCCCGGCAATAACCTAAACTGTGGCACTATTGAAGATGCGACGGGCGACTTGCCTTGCGCCAGCTTTGAAGGAGATCAACTGGCAGTTCTTTATAGTATCCCAGACAATCGACGCTTAAAAGGTCGCCATCAAGCTACAGTTAGTAACTATCGAGAACTGGCGCAAACCGTCCAAATCCTCCACTCTAGCCACCACGCTCAGTCGCGCTTTGACAATCCCTTAGAATCGACATTAATTTTAGGAGATGGCTGCATTACTTTAGGTCAGCTAATGACTCCTGGATGGCGTTTCCCTCAGTTGTCGGATGTATTTCTTTCCTGCTGCGAAACAGGATTGGGATTGACTGACATTACTGGCGATATCCTCACTTTTTCAACGGCTTTCTTGTCAGCGGGAGCCAGAAGTGTTATCAGTACGCTTTGGGCTGTCGATGATTTAGCTACGGCGCTTTTCTCGATTTTTTACTATCAAGAGTGGCAGCAGGGAAAGAATCGCCCAGAGGCTATTAGACAAGCTCAAGTTAAATTGCGAGAGCTTGCGGGCAATACCTTAGCTGCTAGTTATAAACCCCAACTCACAGAAATTTTGAAACAGAAACTTATAGAAATCCACGCGCTCCGCAAAAAAACTAAGGTCAATCGAGATGTTTTTTCTGTAGATTCTTCAGAGTATCAGCAATACGATAAAGAATACGAAAAGTATGATGAAATTGGTACACAAATTTATGGATTTCTCAAAAATGTAGATAAATATTGTCAAAAATCAAAGCCTTTTTCTCACCCTTTTTACTGGGCAGCTTTTACCTGCACTGGGATTCGGTAAAATTAAATCAAATTTAAATCCTCAACAAAAGTCAGCCCCGCATCCTTACAAAGTTGGTGCGATAATTAATGAGAAAGTTGAGAAGTTTTAGTTAACTCGTTGGTAATCCGAAGACTTCAGAGCATGAGCCAAAAAACGTTCTGTGTAGTACAAAGCTAATTGATTGCTCGGACCATTAAAAACTGCATCAAAGGCGTGTTCAGCCCAAGGAATTTCAAGCAAAATAGCAGGAGCGCCCGTGGCTCGCAATCGTTGGTAGAGCGATCGACCAAACTTGGGCTGAACGATATGGTCGCGACCTGCATAAACCAGTAGAGAAGGCGGAAGATTCGGTTTAATATAATTGATGGGAGAAGCCCGACGGTAAAGCTCGTTGAGTTCGTCTGGCGTTCCTCCCAGAAAGGCGCGCAAGACGGCTCGAACATTTATGGCATCAGGAAAAGGTGGGTCATTGTATCCCCGGATCAGGTCATTTGGCCCGTAATAATTTACCACTGCTCGAACAGGAAGCACACTAGAATCATAAGCAGTTAGCATTGCTAAATGGGCACCTGCAGACCTTCCCATCAGAGCAATTCGATCGAGATCGATTTCCCAATCAGCAGCCTGAGTTTTGATATAGGAAAGAGCGGCTTGTACGTCCTCAATCTGAGCAGGGAATCGATATTTTGGAGCGTGGCGGTAATCAATTGCAACAACACAATAACCTTGAGCGGCCATATAGCGGCTGAATTCCTCATTGGAATCGGGATTTCCTCTTTGCCAAGCTCCTCCGTAAAGGGTGATTATCGCCGGATATTTGCCTATTTGCATCGGCCGGTAAAGGTTTAGTTTCAGTGAAACTCCGTCAGGGTTGGCAAATACAATAGTGCGATCGATCCTAACGTCTCTAATGGGAATTCCTCGGAACGCATCTGCTAGGATAAACGGTTGAGGGCGTAGCTGGGCGCGTATAGTTTGAGGAACGGCTGCTAAATAGTTTTCCCCCAGAACAGCTTGCATTTGGGTAGCTATCGCTGCATTGGCTGCTGGGAATTGCATCAGGGGAAGCAGGCTCAGGATTAGGGCCAACAGGTTACAAATCAGTAAAATAATGTAGACTTTGCCTTGATGCCGTCTGAGCAGGTTCAGCAGAAGGGCGATCGTATTGATAGCGACCAACCAAGGGCTGATTTCTGGTGATCCCACCGCCAAAGGGTACAGGAACATCGCGGGTGCTGGTATGATGACCCAGAGACTGAGAAATAGCGCGATCGCACTCAGGAACCAAGAAATAAAGGGCGAGACTAAGAATGCTGCCAATAAAGGTAACTTTTTGCGGTTCTTCTTGCGGAGCATCGGATTTTCGCAGCCTAATTTTTAATCAGTTTAAATTAATCTGGCGGTTTTTATTGGTAAGTCGATCGCCTCTGGCATTACCAAACCAGCAGCTTCCTTGACTCCGACATCCTGCGGCGATCGAAAATGCTTTGCATCGTTCTATTTTCATTTTTGGGGTTGTTCGCTGTTTGTGGGAATCTTAAGCTGAGGTTGTCCCGCTCAACTAGCTGTATGGCTGTTACTCATCAAAAGTTTGGCTATTATTCCGATTTTGGTAGTTACACAGGACTTACGCACGGGGAGCATCCCAATTTTGTAAAAGGGGAAAAGTATGATACAGTTCCCCTTTTATTTTAGCTGATCCCTATATTATAGGATGTAAAAAATTAGCGAGACTCTAATCAAATTCGCTTATCAAAATATATAAACTTAAACAAGTTGACCAAAAATACCTAAATAATTTTAGAGAATTTATAATAATTCATTTAAGTAAGTACACCTCAGCTTAAGCATTTGACTAATATTTTTTAACGACCATTGAGCACCCGAAATTTTTAATCGCCTATCAATCTGTTTGACCGTTGATTCGACGGCCCCTGACCCAATCGAACAAATATTTTCCTCGGATAAAAGTTGATAATTTACGATTCGATGACGATGTTTAGTTAGGTAGTTACAAAAATTAGCAGCTTGGCGACGACCGGCGGATTCAAATAGCTTAATTGTCTCATTTACCTGACCCTCCCACAACAATTTTCTACCTTGTTCCAGTCGTTTATTAGACCCTCCTACTTTGTGCAAGTTTTCCATTAAATGGAACCAGTCTAAGATTTCTCTCCGTCTGCCTTGAGGATTAAATTTCTTAATTAAATTCCAAATTCCATCATGTCCATCTCCCAAACAGGTTAAGAGGGGACTTAAAGGCTGATTATTTACAAAATTAATTAAGCTTTCATTCTCTTGAAAATATGCAGCATAAAAACTGGAATGAAGCCTGACGGCTTTATAATCAAGCCATTGAGACCCTTCGCCCTGTTGACCTCTAACACGAACTTTACCTCCATCAACGCTAGTTTCTTTTATTAATAATAATTCTGCGATTGGTTCGCTCCACTCTTTCTGGGTTACTAACCTGTGTAAAGCTGAGTGACCTATCTTAATACCCGTCTGAACTCCCACTTCAATTGCCGCTTTTTCAAAATCCAAAACCGCCGCCATTCTCAAAGAGCATTTTTCCAATAATGGAGAGAGCCTTGTCGATTTTTTCACCTTGAATTTTTTCGCTTGGTCTTCGGTAATTTTTAGGGGTCCGATACAGCTATTTAGAGTCCTTTCTCGTCCTTTTTCTGTCCCGGTTGCTGCTTTGATAAAAAAAAAGCAATATCGGGTCCCATGACCTCTAACCATTGTTGTCTAAGGTGCTGTTCAATGCTCTCTAAGTCCTCTAAAGACTCCGGGGGGCTGTTTCGGTATAAAATTTGGGCGATTTCATCATGACAGGCTTTTAACCGTTCGCGCTCTTCAGGATTCATCATCAGGCTCCAGAACAATTTACTTTATTGTACGTGGTTTTTGCTGAAGACAGCGCTTAAATCATAGAAAAAATTAGTAGTTGCTTCCATAGCAGTTTTTGGGGAAGCCGTTGGTTTAAAAAATGTAAAATTATATCATTTATTGGGAAATTTACAAAATCGGGATGCTCCCTTACGCACCTATGCTTTATAAACATCTTTCTTAACAAGAAAGTTGACAAAAATAAACATCTATGCTGTTAAACGATCGGGTGATTGCCCAGGAGTCAGGTTAAAATGATCGAGCAATGGGTAAGACAAGAATTAGAAAAAACTGACTTAGGAGATCCAAGAAGGACAAATAGATTCATGAAAATTGTCTCTAATTTAAGCAATAAACCAGAATCTACTGTACCTGAAGCGAGTGGTACATGGGCGGAAACTAAGGCTACTTACGATTTCTGGGATTCACCATACATCAAACCAGCTCAGCTTAGGAAAGGACACGTAGATGCGACAGTAGAAAGAATCAAAAATCATCAAATTGTCTTGGCAATACAAGATACAACCGAATTAAATTACACTACTCATAAAGCAGTTAAAGGAGTCGGATATCTTGATAGTAAATATGCAAGTGGATTGAAAGTACATTGGGTCTTCTGGGTTTGCGGTGATAAGAAAGACTAATTAGAAAAGCAAGCTAATAGTCGATCTCGAAAATTGTCAAAA
>NZ_JAUBTB010000077.1:0-34514 GCF_036704965.1 Microcoleus sp. F10-B2
CCCATCAAAATCTCAAAAATCATTTTCGGGTTCCCTCTCGTATTTTTGCCCGTATCATACCGTAATTCAGCAACGCCTGTAAAGACTATGACAAAATACTCATTGTGGATTATTGCTTCGCCAATTTTTTGATGAACGATGAGGAAATTGAACTCTATGATACCTATAAGGTATTAAAGGAATCGGGGATTAAATATATGGCTATTGAAGACACAGGAAAAACCTGGCCTATTCAAGATGCCAAAATAGCCATGCTGAAAGTCAGCGACAATCTCTATGAAGAGATGTACAGCATTTATACAGCCTATATTCTTAATGTATCTCCCTTCATTCTCAATTTCCTTACAGAATACTTACTTGATTCACAAAAATGTCAGTTTGCTTCCACCCTAAGTATTTTAAATACAAACAGGAAGATTTTATCAGAAAAATTTCAGAATAGTATCTTGACACCGCTCAAACCAAAGGGTAAAGTAAGCGTGGCTTGGTGTGAAATTCAGGAGCCTAATCTCAAAGCGACTGAACTGCAAAAAATCTTATACGAAGAGGGGGTCTACGTTTTACCAGGAACGTACTTTTTCTGGCACAATCCTAACCAAGGAGAGAAATACATCAGAATAGCTCTAGCGCGAGATACTGATAATTTTATTGAGGGTATGTCTTTAATTAAGGACATATTAGACAGGCTAGATAAAAACTTCTCTGCTCAACTAGCCGCAGTGCCACAGCTTTCACCGTCCGGAGGTTAAACGCGAGAAATTAATGGAAGGAAGATTTTTAGAGTTCCCAAACTCATTGCTACTAACAAACTAATGAGATACTAGGTAAGGCAATGCAATGGAAGGGTGTAATGCCAGCTATCACTACTGGCTTTAAGAAAGATTTAACCATCGATCGCTCCCATATAGCCAGACACGTTAACTGGTTGGTGGATAATGGATGTACGGGTATTGTTGCTAATGGCACACTAGGCGAAGCAACCTCATTAAGTTTTGATGAAAAAATCCAGGTTCTGCAAACTTGCATCGAAGCAGTAGGCTCGCGCGTACCTGTCGTTTCGGGAATTGGCGCGATGACGACAGCGCAAGCAGTCGCTTTGGCCCAAAAAGCAGCGTCTGTGGGTTGTAACGGTTTAATGGTTTTGCCTCCCTATCTTTACAGCACAGATTGGCATGAAATGAAAGCCCATATAGCGACTGTAATTGAGGCGACAGAGCTTCCTTGTATGTTATACAACGACCCAGTTGCTTACGGGACTGATTTTTTGCCAGAGCAGATTGCCGAACTTGCTGGCGAGCATTCTAATCTTTGTGCTGTTAAGGAAGCGACGACGGACGTGCGTCGAATTACGGCTATCCGTGCGTTAGTTGGAGAGCGACTGTCTGTTGCTGTGGGAATGGATGATGTTTTAGTGGAAGGCATAGCAGCAGGAGCAATAGGTTGGGTGGCGGGAACTGCCAATGCTTTGCCTGCTGAATGCGTAGCTCTTTTTAATTACGCCATACAAAGGGACTGCGACAAAGCTTTTCATCTTTACAAATGGATTATGCCCTTAATGCGACTCAATGCTGTTCCTAAGTTTGTGCAGATGACTAAGCTGATGCAGTCGGTTGTTGGTTGGGGAAATACCACCGTGCGTCCCCCACGATTAGAACTGGAAGGAACTGAACTTCAGACAGCTCTCAACATTATTAAAACAGCTTTGTCACAGCGGACAAAGTTCTAAAAATACAGCTATAGACTTCATCAAAGAAAGAAAGCCATTTACAAATCACCAGTTACCTGGTTTTTTACTGTTATAAAAAAACACAAATTGGAGAAGGGTTAATGTGGGTCTAATTCATAATGTGGAATGTATTCAACTGGAAAAACTGGAAGAAGAAGGTGTCAATTTTTTCACTCTTCCATCTAGTGATGGTAAAGGGTTATTTAGCGAACGCACAGAATTCTTTGAGATTCCTCCCCAAACGATAGATGAGGGTCTGTTTTGCCATCGCTTTCAAACAGATCGGCTAATGGTGGTACGAGGAAGTATGATACTGGTGTATTTGCAAAACCGTCAGTATGATTATATACTTGTGAGCGATCGCATTCCGCAAGTGGTAAAAATTCCTGCTGGCATTCCCCATTTGGTGATTAATCTTAGTTCTGAGCCTTGCTGGGTAATCAATGCTCTCATTCGTCACGGCGTTTTTCATCCCAAGGATTACCAACCCCTGAAAAAACCCTTCCCCTTAGATATGCAGCGAGTCGAAAAGCTACTGAGTGAATCTTAACAATTCTAGACTTTGACAAAGGAAGAAAAATTGATGAGCTACCCAAATATTTTACAAGAAGCCAAACATAAGCAGATACTTTCCAAGGCAGAGCGATTCGCCAGAATATCTGACAGAGTAGATCGATCCGATCTTTCGGTATCAGTCTGGGAACCCCTAATGAAAAATGCCCTTTTACAAACCTGGAAAGATGTAATTCTTTGGAAAGGGATCATGGAAATTGCTCTTTACCCAATGCTTCTGTATGAACTTCAACCGAAAGTAATTATCGAAATCGGTGCTTTTAACGGCGGAAGTGCGCTTTGGTTAGCCGATCATTTAGAGATGTTCGGTATCGAGGGTTCTGTATACTCTGTCGATATGGATCTTTCACTACTCGACGATAAAGCAAAAACTCATCCTCGAATTCATTTCTTCGAGGGTGACGCTAACAATCTGGGTACAGTTATTTCTCCTAACTTCCTGTCTCAACTTCCCCATCCTTGGCTGGTGATAGAAGATGCCGATGCAGATATTGTTAAAGTCGTCGAATATCTTCACCATAACGGTCTCAAAAGTGGAGATTACTTGATTGTCGAAGATACTAACCAATTTGTCTGGGATTACTGGAGTGCTGAGGGAAGTTTGCCAGAAGAAACTAAGATAGGAAGGCATAGGTTAAGAGACTTGAGAGATTGGTTACTCAAACACGAAGACGAATATTTGGTCGATAAATACTATCAAGATATGCACGGGTACAACGGCTCAAAAAGCTGGAATTCTATTCTGAAAAGAATCTAACCCACATTCCGCTCTTTCAAGTGGTCTACGTACGAAAATTTTCAATTTGCTACTGTGCGTTTTCCCTAAACGTAGTAAATATAGATACGTTAGAAATTACAAAAACTTGTTCACAATGAATGCATCTCAACGTCTTTCGGATAGAAACAGTGTGATTGAACAGGAAGTCTATTGGCTTGAGCAGCTAGGTAATATTCTTCCCGTGTTGGAAATCCCCTTCAAGCGTTCGAGAGTGTCCGTTCAATCGTTCATAAGAACAAAGAAAACAATTAAGCTAGATGAGAAGCTAGGCTTAGAACTTAATAAGTTTTGCCAGAGCGAGAATATACCTCTATTTATCGCGCTGCTGGCTACATTGAAAATTATTTTGCTGCGTTACACAGAGCAAGAAGATATTATTGTTGGTTCTCTCGGTGTCGATAGTTGCCGAGAGGGAAAAGGAGAAAGTCAGGAAACTTTTACCAATCCGATTGCTTTGCGGACAAGTCTAGCAGGCGAACTAACTGCTAAAGAACTTTTAAGGCGAGTTGCCACAACAGTTGAAGAGGCGGTACAAAATAGGGATTACCCGTTTGAGAAGCTAGTTGAGAATTTAGGAAGAAGTGAGGATTTAACTAGAGCGCCGATTTTTCAGGTAATTTTCCTACTGTGCAACGTACCATTTTGTATTTCAGAAACGCCGATACAAGAAGAGCATCTTGCGGATATTGAAGAACATATTGCTAAATGCGATTTGGTTATTTGGGCAGCGGAGTCAGAGGGGAATTTAACAGTAAGCTGCTCGTACAATCCTGAGTTGTATGAGTCAGACTCGATTCTGAGGATGTTGGGGCATTTTCAGACAATGCTTGCGGGTTTGGTTGCGAATCCAGAGCAGAATATATCCACCTTGCCTCTGTTGACTGAAGCGGAACGGCATCAGTTTCTAGTTGAGTGGAACAACACCGATGCTGAGTACCCCCGCAATAAGTGTAGCCACCAGTTGGTGGAAGAGCAGGTAGAACGCACACCGGATGCAGTAGCGGTAGAGTTTGAAGAAGAACAGCTAACCTACCGGGAACTCAATCGACGAGCGAATCAAGTGGCGCACTATCTGCGATCGCTCGGAGTAAAACCAGAAGTGCCAGTGGGTTTCTGCGTAGATCGCTCGGAAGCCAGAGTAATCGGATTATTGGGCATTTTCAAGTCTAATGGCGTGTATGTTCCCTTAGACCCCACCTATCCCGAAGAGCGCCTAGCTTATATGCTGTCAGATTCCTCTGTGCAAGTTCTACTAACTACCCAGAAGACGCTTCTGAGCTTACCAGAGCTAGCGCTCTGTGCTCAAGGACGGCAGATAGTCTACTTGGATAGAGATTGGGAGGTTATCTCTCAACAGAACTCCGAGAATCCAGTCACTCAGGTTAAGCCTGACAACTTAGCCTATGTTACTTACACCTCCGGTTCTACAGGAAGACCCAAAGGGGTAGCGATCGAACATCGTGCTTTTTGCCATTACATCTGGTGGCAAGTGCATTCCACAACTGTTTCCAGCAGCGGCAGAACCCTGCAATTTACTCCCCTCAGCTTCGATATCTCCTTACAGGAATCATTCACCACCTGGAGTTCTGGCGGAAGACTGGTGCTGGTGTCAGAGGAAGTCCGACGCAATCCTATGGCTTTAGCCAGTTTCGTGGCTTTAAAAAGCATAGAAAGACTATTTCTTCCCTATGTCGCCTTACGGAATTTAGCAGAGGTGGTTAACAACGGCGGATCCATCCCCACCACCCTGCGCGAAATCATGGTTGCTGGCGAACAGTTGCAGATTACACCCGCCATTGCCTACTTATTCAAGCAAACCGGTGGCATTCTCTACAATCAATATGGGCTAAGCGAGAATCCGATTATCGCCCAGTTTACCCTTAGTGGGGAAACAAGCATTTGGCCAACGCTTCCTCCCGTTGGTTCTGCTGTCACAAATGGCAAAGTTTATATACTGGATCGATGCCTTCAACCCGTTCCTATCGGCGTCAGGGGTGAGTTGTATGTTGGCGGTGAGTGGTTAGCCAGAGGCTATCTCAACCTACCAGAGTTAACCTCAGAGAGGTTTATTTCCAACCCTTTCGGTTCCGGTCGCCTCTTAAGGACTCGCGATATCGCTCGCTACTTGCCTGATGGTAATATTGAGTATCTGGGTCGTGCAGATAATTGGGTAAAAATTCGCGGTTTCAGCATTGAACTCGGTGAAATTGAAACCGTGATGGCACAACATCCCGCTGTAAAAGAAAGTGTAGTTGTACCGCGAGAAGACATCCCAGGTAACAAACGCTTAGTAGCCTATGTGGTACCCCACGAACATACTGCCAGTATCTTAAATCTGGAAGCAGAGCAAGAACGAGTTTCTCTAAAGGAACAGCTAGCTAAAAAACTCGAACTGGCAGTGCGTAATTATTTAAGAGAACGTTTGCCTGACTACATGGTGCCAGCAATTTTTGTTGCGATCGAGAAAATGCCCCTGACACCAAGCGGAAAAGTAAACCGCTTGGCGCTGCCTGCACCAGGTAAATCTCGTCCGGAATTGGCAACAACTCTTGTCACGCCTAAATCCGAGACCGAAAAACTGATTGCCCAAGTTTTGATTGAAGTGCTTGAATTAGATGTTGTAGGAATTCACGATAACTTTTTTGAGTTAGGCGGTCATTCCTTACTCTTGACCCAAATTCATTACAAGTTAGCCGAAATGTTTGGGATGGAGCTATCAACAATGGCTCTGATGCAATACCCGACCATACACACTTTAGCCCAACACTTAAATCAGACAGACTTTAAACAATCTGCTGTTAACGTCGGCGAGCAAAACAATAGACTTACCCTCAAATCTATTGCAGAACAACAACGGCAGCACAGGCAAGGTAACTTGCCTCTGTCTTTTGCTCAGCAACAAATGTGGCTCTTGAGCCAGTTGGAGCCAAATAACCCATTTTACAGCGAACTAGAAGCTCTGCGACTTAAAGGTTTTCTGAACGTCGTCGCCTTAGAGCAAAGCATCAACAAAATTATCCAACGTCACGAAGCCTTACGTACTAACTTCGTAACGGTTGACGAGCAACCCGTTCAGGTAATTGCTCAAAGCTTGACTTTGAAAATGTCAGTAGTAGACTTGACAGCTCTACCATCAAGTGAGAAAGAAAACTCTACCCAGCGATTAGCAACGGCACAAGCCCAACAACCCTTTGACCTTACTACCGACCCTTTAATCCAAGCTACGCTGCTGAAGATAACAGATACAGAACACATCTTGCTGCTAAAAATCCACCACATTGTCTGGGATGGTTGGTCAATGGGCGTGTTCTTCCGGGAGTTAGCAGCCTTCTACACATCCTTTTGCAAAGACTTGTCTTCAGCACTCCCCTCACTACCCATTCAGTACGCCGACTTTGCTGTTTGGCAGCGACAGTGGCTAACACCAGAGGTACTTGAGTCCCAACTTGCTTATTGGAAGCAACAACTCTCCGATGCACCAGCTTTATTGGAACTGCCAACCGATCGCGTGCGACCTTCAATTCAAACATATAGGGGAGCGCATCAACGAGCGGCACTCTCAAAAGAGCTGACTCTAGCACTGATGTCTTTAAGTCAAAAGCAAGGAGTTACTCTGTTCATGACGCTGTTGGCAGCGTTTCAAACATTGCTTTCCCGTTATACGGGGCAGACCGATATCTGTGTAGGCACGGCGCACGCTAATCGCTCACGCCCCGAAATTGATGAACTAATTGGATTCTTTGTCAATACCCTCGTGCTACGCACTTGTTTCTCGGAAAATCCGAGTTTTGAGGATGTACTCTCAAGAGTTCGGGATGTGGCGTTGGGAGCTTATGCCCATCAAGACCTACCGTTTGAGAAGTTAGTAGAACAATTGCAGCCTGAGCGCTCTTTAAGTTACACACCACTGGTGCAGGTGATGTTGGTGCTTAATGAGCCGATGCTCCAGATACAGATGGCAGGCTTAACGGTAAGTCCATTAGCCGTAGAAACAACCACGGCGAAGTTTGATTTAACTTTATCTTTAGAGAATACCGACTCTGGACTAATCGGGAACTGGGAATACAATACTGACCTGTTTGATGCCAGTACGATCGCTCGCATGGCCAAACATTTCCAGACGTTACTGGAGGGAATTGTAGCTAATCCTCAACAGAAGGTTTCACAATTGCCTCTCCTCACAGAGCAAGAGCGGCACCAGCTATTAGTAGAGTGGAACAACACTCAAACAGAGTACCCCAACGATAAGTGTATCCACCAGTTGTTTGAGGAACAGGTGGAACGGACACCAGATGCCATTGCGGTGGTTTTTGAAGATAAACAGTTGACCTACCGAGAATTGAATGCAAAAGCGAACAAAATAGCACACTACTTGCAAACTCTCGGTGTCGAACCAGAGGTACTGGTGGGGATTTGTGTAGAGCGCTCCCTAGAGATGATGGTGGGATTGCTTGGCATCCTTAAGGCTGGTGGAGCGTATGTACCCTTAGACCCGCAACTCCCCCACGAGCGCTTGTCCTTCATTCTGTCAGATTCCTCTGTGCCAGTACTGTTGACGAAATCAAAGTTGATGGTAAGGCTACCTGAGAATAAAGCGCGTGTGGTCTGTTTAGATACAGACTGGGGAATAATTTCTCACTCTGGTGAGGAAAATCCGGTCAGTTCTGTTGGACCTCAGAACTTGGCTTATATCATCTACACCTCCGGGTCTACTGGTCAGCCGAAGGGGACGCTCATCATCCACCAAGGACTCGTCAATTATTTGAGCTGGTGTACAGAAGCGTATGCAGTAGCAGATGGATCTGGATCTCCCGTCCACTCTTCGATTGGCTTTGATGCGACTATTACCAGCTTATTCTCTCCCTTATTAGTAGGAAAAAAAGTAGTCCTCCTCCCAGAAGACCAAGAAATAGAAGCCCTGGGTGCCATCTTATGTTCTCAAAGTCAGTTCAGCCTTGTCAAAATTACTCCAGCTCATTTAGATTTACTCAGCTTCTTAATACCTAATTGGTCAGCCAACAATCAAACAAGAGCATTTATTATTGGTGGCGAAGCCTTATCAGGAAAGACAGTTTCATTTTGGCGAGAATCAGCACCTTCAACCAAACTAATAAACGAGTACGGACCAACTGAGACCGTTGTTGGATGCTGTGTTTATGAGGTTGACGCTCAAACTCAGCTATCTGGTGGGATTCCAATTGGTCGCCCGATCGCAAATACCCAGCTTTATATCCTAGATCCATATCTCCAACCCGTCCCTATTGGCGTATTAGGCGAACTGTACATCGGCGGTGCTGGTGTCGCCCGAGGCTACCTAAACCGTCCGGATTTAACCGAGTCGAAATTCATTCCCAACCGGTTTAGCGATGAGCCGGGGTCACGCCTCTACAAAACTGGCGACAAGGCACGGTACTTACCGGACGGCAACATTGAGTTCAAGGGACGCCTTGACAACCAGGTCAAGATTCGCGGCTTCCGCATCGAATTAGGCGAAATTGAGGCAGCGCTCAGGCAGTACCCCGGCGTGCAAGAAACTGTGGTCGTGGCGCGAGAAGATGTTCCAGACCGCAAATATCTGGCAGCTTATATTGTTCCTAACCGCGAGTCCGCTATCGCTAGCAGCGTCCTGCGAAGTTTCCTCCAGGAGAAACTGCCTGATTACATGATACCAGGAGCATTCGTGATGTTGGATGCCCTGCCACTAACCCCCAACGGCAAAGTAGACCGAAAAGCGCTACCAACACCCGATACAGCACGTCAGGAACTACAAACAGATTTAATAGCACCTCGCACAATATCTGAAGAAATACTAGCCCAAATCTGGCGCGAGGTTTTCCACCGAGATATTCAAAGCATCCACGACAACTTCTTTGAACTAGGCGGAGATTCTATTCTCAGCATTCAGATTATTTCTAAAGCCAATAGTGCAGGTCTTCACCTTACTGTCAAACAAATCTTCCAACATCAAACAATTGCCGAATTAGCCGCCGTTGCAAAGCCAACAGGAACCTTAAAAGCTTTCCAAGGTTTAGTAACAGGGTCATTACCCCTCACCCCCATCCAGCACTGGTTCTTTGCCAAAAATCTACCAGAGGCTCATCATTATAACCAAGCCTTTCTACTCTTAGTCCCACCAAATCTCAACCCCGACCTGTTACAGCAAGCTTTGCAACAATTATTACGCCATCACGACGCCCTACGCTTGCGCTTTAATCAAACAGAAGCTGGTTGGCAGCAATTTAACGCCTTACCCGATGAAATTGTACCTTTCTCCCTCATAGATTTATCCACCTTACAAGAAGAAGCACTCTCCCAAACCATTGAATCTACATCCTCCCAATTACAAGCCAGCTTAAACCTCAACTCTGGACCGCTCCTGCGAGTTGCACTTTTCCATCTAGGAACTCAAAAACCGTCTCGCTTGTTGCTAGTCATCCACCACCTAGCCGTCGATGGAGTTTCCTGGCGAATTTTACTCGAAGATTTACAGACAGTTTACCAACAACTCTCATCAAGTAAACCGATTCAACTTCCTCCTAAAACCACCTCTTTCAAACACTGGGCAGAAAAACTAACCGAATACGCCTTCTCGTCAGCCGCTAAAAAAGAATTAACGTATTGGTCAAACATTTCCACCTCAAAAATCACCCAGCTCCCAGTAGACTCTAAGGGGGGAGCTAACACAAAAGCCTCAGCCCGTAGCGTAAAGGTATCCCTCAACTCTGAAGAAACTCGCGCCCTACTCCAAGA
This sequence comes from Microcoleus sp. F10-B2, assembly GCF_036704965.1. NCBI lineage: Bacteria > Bacillati > Cyanobacteriota > Cyanophyceae > Oscillatoriales > Microcoleaceae > Microcoleus > Microcoleus sp. F10-B2. The sequence goes on from NZ_JAUBTB010000077.1 coordinate 9,828, forward strand.
AATTCATAAAGCTTACCATACCCAAATCAACGACATATTGCTAACAGCCTTAGTGCAGGTATTAGCGACTTGGAACGGGTCTAACTCAGTCCTAATCGATTTAGAAGGTCACGGACGAGAAGAAATCTTACCAGATGTAGACTTATCCCGCACAGTTGGTTGGTTTACCACTATCTTCCCCGTGCATTTAGAACTAAAAGCAACAGAAAATTTAGGAGATGCGATCGAGTCTATCAAAGAACAACTCCGTGCCATACCCAACCGAGGCATCGGGTACGGTGTGCTGCGCTATTTGAGTGGGGATGCTGAAATTACCTCTCAACTCTCTTCCTTACCAGAAGCCCCTGTAAGTTTCAACTACCTGGGGCAATTTGATTGGGGAATGCAATCCGATTCTTTCATTAAATTAGCCTCTGAATCATTTGGTTCTGAACACAGCCAACTAGGACACCGCAGTCATTTGCTAGAGATTAACGGACTCGTAGTAGAGAACCAGTTACAACTGGAATGGACATACAGTGAAAACTTTCACTCCTCGGGGACAATTGAAAGTCTAGCCCAAGATTTTGTAGTAAGCTTGCAAACGTTAATCGCTCATTGTTTATCTGCTGATGCCGGGGATTATACACCTGACGTATCTGAAAATCAGACCCTTCATAGCTTAGGTCAACCAATAAACAATGACCAGCATCTGGAAAATAATCTGACTCTCCCCCTACATTTATTAGAACTTCCTCTAGATATTTCTGAGTTACTTCCCGGGGATACAGAATCAGCATATCCTCTTGCCAAAATGCAAGAGTTTATGCTGCATCATTACGTGAATGACACTCAAAAAATGGGGGTTTACCATTGTCAGCAATCACACGATATATATGATGAAAGCCTTGATTTGAATGCCTTTAAGAAGGCTCTCTTAATTCTCGTGCAAAAACATCCGGCTTTGAGAACCGTATTTATCACTTCTAACGGTAAACCAACGGTTCAGGTGGTCAAAAAGAAACTGAGATTTTTCATCAATGAACAGGACATCAGCCACATCAAATCGGAGGAGCAGTCAAATTATATTGATGCCGTGATGAAGCAAGACAGGCAGAACTTGTTTGAGGTTGAAAATCCCAATGAACCACTTTTTCGTTTCAGGATTTTTCAAAAAGCCGAGAATAAATTTGAATTTTTGATGTCAATTCATCATGCAATTACAGATGGTTGGGGCAACCTTAAATTTCTCAATGAACTGTACGAAATCTATTTAGCTCTCAAGAAAGGAGAAGAATTAACAGTAGTCCCGGCTGCCAACGTATACAAAGAATTTGTCGCTTTGGAGAAAGAGATTCTTGACTCACAAGATGCAGCGGATTTCTGGAAGATTCACCTGAAAGACCATACATATAAACCTTTGAAACCATTAACCACTTCAGTTGAAAAAGTAGAAGTTGTTGCTGAAGAATACAACTTTGAAGAGGAAATCATTGTTGATGTACGTCAATTGTGTCGAAATTTGGGAGTTTCACCAAAAGCACTTTTCTTGAGTACCTACCTTGACCTGATTGGTACTGTTATGAAATCAAACAGGGTTTGTGTGGGAGTTGTCTCAAATGGTCGGACAGAAAGATTATCTGACCCGTTCGGGGCATTGGGCTTATTCTGGAATATTGTTCCGTTTGGTCAACCAACTCAAGAAGATAAAGGCGTACAAATTAAAAATGTCCAGCAATCTCTAATTGATATCGAACCCTATGTTAGGTATCCACTTATGGAAATTTTATCAGACCAACAAAAATCAGAGTTATTTTTCGCTACGTTTAATTTCGTGAATTTTCATAATGCCAAAAATCTCAAGGCTGACACTGGCTTGAAGGTGAATTGGAGAAGGTCTCATGACAAGTTTAACTTTCCTTTAAATTATACGGTGTCAATGTCGCCAGTTGAAGGAAATGTAAGCCTAAGCGTGAAATACGATCAAACGTATTTTAGCTGCCAAGAGATTCGCTCAATGCTTCATAATTACATTGAAATGGTAAGATCGTGTTGGCAAACTTGTTAGAGGATATTTTAAAAGGGGAGAGCTTGGTACACCTGTTATTGCACCAAACCCCCGTGGAAAGTCCCCTGGCTGGAAAACCGGGCAGCAACGCCAGCGTAGAATTAACTATCCTGTTGTTAGAAAACGCATTTCTAAGCAGCGCAAAAGTGAAAAGGAGCAATTAATGGAAAATAGAGACAAGTTTAATCTCATTCTGGCTGAATCGCAGGATAAGGTTGATGAATGCAATAAAAAGTTTTATGGCAGATTTACTTATCCGTGGCCTCCTCTGAGGTTTCCGTCGATCGCCGACCCACACTGTGGGTCAACTTTTCTGAATCAAGAACTTGGTGATTGGACCCATAGCCGTATACCTCACAACTCCAAAATATGGGTTGCTGGCTGTGGTACAAATCAGGCAGTTTTTACAGCTTTGAGATTTCCAGAGGCTAAAGTATTAGGTACTGATATATCAACTCAATCGTTGGCGATATCCCAGGAATCAGCAGTTCAATTAGGACTTAAAAATCTTCGGCTTGAACAGCAGAGCTTAAATGCTGTCAGTTTTAAGGATGAGTTTGATTACATCATTTGTACAGGTGTCATTCATCATAATGCTGATCCTGGAATACCTCTTGCTAAATTGTCTGGAGCCTTAAAACCTGATGGCATTTTAGAATTAATGGTCTATAACTACTACCATAGGATATTTACAACTGCATATCAGAAGTTTATCCGCCTTCTGTTTAAGAGCGAGGCGGGTAGGAATCTAGATTCACAGTTGTCGCTCACGGAGGAATTGATCGATAAGTTCCCTTTACAAAATAGGATGAGGGATTTTTTGCAGGAAATGAAAAATCAACCTGAAGCGATGATCGCGGACTCATTGCTTCAGCCTGTTGAATATAGTTATACGATTGAATCTCTGGAATATCTGCTGAAAAATGCTGGTCTAGAGTTTTGGCTTCCCTGTATTAACCAATTCGATCGCGCTGCGGGAAATTTGACTTGGAACATAGAATTCGATAATGGGCAAGTAAGCAGTTACTATGATGCGCTATCAGATTTGGAGCGTTGGCAAATAGGCAATTTATTGATGAGTGAAAACTCTCCTATGCTTTGGTTCTATGTCCAGAGAAATGATTCTAGCTTTAAGAGAATATCAGAGAAAGAAATCTGTGATGATTTTTTAAATACTAAGTTTGAAAAATACAGTACTGTATATAAGAATTATATGAACGTAGAAGGGACTTACAGATTGATTTATCAGACCATATCTTATCCAAGTCCACCCGTCCCTAATGATGATATCTCTCGTAACATTTTCAAAGCAATTGATCCAAAAACAACGGTTAAGGATGCTTTTCAAAAGTTGGCTATCGAGCCTACTTTTAATCTTGTAAACCGTGTCCGAATACAGCTAACCACACCGCTTTTCCCGTATTTGAAAGCTGTAGCACTATAACTAGGGTAAGCGTATCTTATTATGTAACTAAAAGTACAGATTATGTCTCTTGGTGAAGTCGATGGCAGGTAGTCAAGTAAGGTTTGAAAATTACCTCTCTCCCCTCCCCGCGCGAACCGTGCATGAGACTTCCGCACTCACACGGTTCAAACCTTACTCCAAGCCTCGTTTCAACTTGGATTTTGAGTGTACTTGTTTATGACACGATGTGTGTATATACGTTTATGTTGTCTATATCGTCTAGACCAACTTGGGCAACCATGCTCTAGACTTAAAAATTAGTATCGCAAAGCCTTATGTAAATATCTCTTTGATTGTCAGAAAATGGTTTTCTACCATGAAGCAATCTGGTATTGTCAACCATCAAAACATCATGCTTTTGCCATTCAATAAGATAAGTTAATTTAGCAGCTATTTCCTGAACTTCTCTGATGACAGCTTCTGGTATTTTTGTGCCATCTTCAAACAGAACAAAACCATCTGGATGTTCGTAGTCTATTGAGGTCAAAATATTATTAATAAACACCCTATGGTGACCGCCTTTACTTTTAATAATTGCCGAACAAACATATTCTGTAGTGATAGATTTATCTTTATTGACTATCAACTGTACATGATTTTCCTCACAAACTTGTTTGACAACCATCAAGTCATCAGTACCATATATTTGTTGCCATTTTCCATCCGGATAATAAAGGATGTATTTTAAGCGTTTTTCCTCAAACAACTTTTGCGTAGAAGCATTTAAGTTGTTATAAATCTGCACACCGTCACAGACTGTGGTTTCTCCACCCTTCAAGGCTGGGTTTGCACAATAAAACCAGAGTAGAGTTGGTTTTTTCTTTTTGTAGTGCATTTCTCCATGTAAAGGAGCTTCTGAATTATATTCGCTGCCATCGGAGGCATATACAGTTAAAAGAGTTTCGTCACCATTAATCTTCTTTCTAGAATAGCTAGCGCCTACATAAGGCATAAAGTTAGTACTCAACAATTCTGTAAATTTCTTGAATTCCTCTGTATTTATATCAAACCCTCTAAAAAGTACAAGACTAGAAGAGTTAAACGAATTAATAACTTCCGTTTTATCTAGTTCAAAAATATCTACTTTTCTGCTGGCTGAGATAAGGGTACCCAACTCATCATATAGGGGATTTATTTTTATATCCATGACCAAATTTTCCTTCGTAACTTTTGCATGCAATAGGGGGTATGAGTCGCAGTCAAATAAAAATGTACTGCTTTATTATACCAATTTTCAAAAAGCATGCAACAGTATTCTTGTTCCCCCCCTTTACAAGGGGGGGCTAGGGGGGGTCAAAGAGTGTTGCACAATTTTAGAAAAATGGTATTATTTCATCCCCCAGACCATAAAAAAGATGCACTGTTTTCAATTTAATTACCATCTTTTTGTCCGTTTTGTCAATACCCCATCACCTGAATCCTTACATTTTTTCCTTTCTTTCTCTACTAAATAGTGCGATCGCCAAACTCAATAAAGTATGGGGTAAAGCACTTACAGCAGATTCCCGATTTATGAAGTACAGTAGCAGCAGCTTGTAAACCAGTTTTTGAATCTATCAATCTCTTCAAACCTTTGCCCTACAAAGCGCCTGTCAAACCTGTTTGACCAACAGCGCCAGTATCACCTTTCGGGCCCGTTAAACCTGTTGTGCCGATCGCACCAGTATCACCTTTAGTACCCGCCGCCCCTAGTGCGCCTGTCAAACCAATCGGCCCCGAAGCACGTTGAATTCCTTTGGGGCCCCTATCGCCTCGCTCTCCCGTAACTGCTTGAGGACCTTGTTCACCGGCGGAACCTAAATCACCTTTCAGGCCTTTCGGGCCCCATTGAACCTTCAGGCCCCATTGGGTCCATTGGGCCAGGAATAAGGATTGGTTCAGTGGTCGGTGTTGGTGTCGGTGTTGGAGTCGGGGATCGAACAGTTGTGAAACTGGTTGTGCGAAGTTCACCATTTACGAGTAATTCAGCTTTGACGACACCAGGGAAAGAAATGGAAACATTATAAGGAATTACGCTATCAAGCTTAAGGATGTTTCCGTTCATTGAGAACTGAACGGCAGAATTGGGTGGTCGATTGGTAATAGTTGCAGTAACAACAGTCACATAGAGCTGGAGTGAAGTGTTGGTTGAGATAAAGTGATTTTTGGGACAAGTAACTTAACCTGAAATTGAAGAGAAGCAGTCGATCGCACCGTAATAGGAGGCGGTGAAATATCCTCAACTTCTACGGTATAAATTCCAGCATTAGCGATCGGAATGTTTGATTGATATTGATATTCATAATTAATATTAGTGGCAGTTGTATCTATTCCTACTTCAACACCGTTTAATTTAAAGCGAACATCGGTATTCATATTGCTATCGGCGAGCGAGGCAACTGTTATTGTTGTAGGGATTGCGAGAACTTCTAAGATTTATCCAGCAACAGGATTTGTAATTATAATTGGTTTTTTCACAGTTCTGTAACTTTGAGAACTGTGGGAGTTTTTGATCGACAAAACTCTAAGTATGTAAGAGTTATTAGTGCAGCCAATCAACAATTATGTCATAATGAGTTTTGTACAGAACAGAGATATTCCTATGAAACTGCATTTTCCAGGAATGAATCCTTATCTTGAAAATCCTACTTTGTGGTCAGAAGTTCACTCCTGGCTGATTATCGAGTTGGCCCGATCGCTTAATCCCTCACTCATACCCAAGTACCGAGCTGCTCTAGAGAAACGGGTTTACATGGATTCTCTACTGGTCGGTATTCCAGATGCCTCGGTTTTTCAACAAAACCCTGAAACCTCGAGAGCCCTGAATCGTGTAACAACTGGGGTTTTAACTAAACCAATTCGAGTAACATTGCCCCTGACTGAAGAAATCACAGAACGCTATCTAGAGATTCGGGAGGTCAAGACTGGGAAGGTGGTAACGGTTGTAGAAGTTCTCTCACCCAAGAATAAACGAGTCGGTGAAGGTCGAGACAAATACCTAACCAAGCGACAAAAAATTCTGGACAGTGCTACTCATTTAGTTGAAATCGATTTGCTCAGAACCGGAAACTTTATGCCGATGGTTCAAGGGATTCTCACGGACTACCGCATTTTAGTCAGTCGGGCTAATCTCCGTCCTGAAGCTGAACTTTACCCGTTTAATGTAACCGAATCGATTCCCCAATTCTTATTTCCTTTGCAGCCACCAGATGAAGAACCTGTTGTGAATTTAGCTGAGATTTTGGAACAGGTTTATCAGGAGGCGGCTCTAGATTTGGCAATCGATTATTCCGTACAGCCCGTCCCACCGCTGAGTGAGAGTGACTTTCTTTTTGTGCAGTAAGAAAGCAGAATCATCGGAAAGCTAACGCTTTTCGACGCTGTTGTGCTTTTGGAGCCCCCTGTGCGGCATCCGCTTCCTCGCTAGCCTGGTTATCGCTATAGCTTTTTCGAGCTTTTTCAATTTACCGGAAAACTGGGTTTAAAGCCCCGTCCTTCTAGGACGGCTTTTCCTCTTTAAGTTTATCAATCCAGTCCTCTACAAGTTGGGTCATTGTTTTTTCTTTATGTTTGGCAATTCTCCGCAACTTCTCTAGCCGACTCACGACAATGCGAATACTTAATCTTTCTCTGACCATTTGGCTACCCAATTGCTACCTATTATGTTATCATAGTTAGCATGAAAACATTGAAGTTCAAGCTATATCAAAGCAACCAAAATAAACACCTCAAGCGAAGTATCAATGCTGCCGGAGTGATTTATAACCATTGCATTGCACTTCACAAACGGTACTACCGGATGTGGGGTAAGCACTTGAATTGCAGCAAACTTCAAAGTCATATCGCCAAACTCAGAAAGCGTAATGCATTCTGGCAACAGGTTGGATCTCAGGCTGTACAGGATATCTGTCAACGCATTGAGAAAGCCTACCAACTGTTCTTCAAGCATCACAAGAAAGGAGTTAGACCGCCCGGATTCAAGAAAGTTCGCAGATACAAATCGTTCACTCTCAAGCAAGCTGGCTACAAATTCTTAGGCGGCAATCGAATTAAGATTGGAAATCGCGTTTATCAGTATTGGAATTCCAGAGAGATAGAAGGGAAGATTAAGACGTTAACCATTAAACGCACGACCTTAGGAGAGTTGTTCATGGTTGTGGTCGTTGACAGCGTTGAAGAGCCTGAAACCAAAGTCGAGACGAGTAGAATCGCTGGCTTTGATTTCGGCTTGAAAACGTTTCTCACCTGCTCAGATGGAACAAAAATCGAATCACCGCAATTTCTGAAACAGTCCCTCAACGCTATTAAGAAAGCAAATCGTCAGCATTCCAAAAAACGGAAAGGCTCAGCGAACCGAGAAAGAGCAAGACTTAATCTAGTTCGCAAACACGAGGACGTAGTGAATCGTCGCTCTGATTGGTTCTGGAAATTGGCTCACGAACTAACTGATAAGTTCGACGTGCTGTGCTTTGAGACGTTGAATCTAAAAGGAATGCAACGACTTTGGGGACGTAAAATTTCAGACCTTGCATTCGGCGAATTTCTCCAAATTCTCGAATGGGTTGCCAAAAAGAAAGGAAAAGAAGTAGTTTTCATTGACCGTTGGTATCCATCTAGTAAGACTTGCTCGCATTGTGGACACGTTCTGAAAGAGTTGGATTTGTCAGTTCGTGAATGGCGCTGTCCGTCCTGTCAAAAGGTGAACGACAGAGACGAGAACGCGGCGATAAATATTTGTGTGGTTGGGGCATCAACCGCTAAGTTAGGTGATGTTAGACAGGCTATGCCTGCAATTGCTGTCTGAGCTTAGAATCCCTTCGCCTTTAGGCAGGGGAGTATGTCAAGAAAGTTGCTTAAATTCACTTTTGAATTTTCTTAGTAATAGCAAGTTGGGGACTGTGAAAGTTTCATTCTAAATTGCCGACTATTAATATCCTGATTGAAGCAGCGCTCCAGAGAGTAAATCTGTTAGTTGGAGTGTAAGAGCCCACTGGTTCAAGTAAGCGAGATCGAGTCGTTCCCCTTGCACCTTCAAAACTCCCAACACATCCCTCCACTGCTTTTGGGAACCGCCAGGAATTAGTTTGTACCAACTGAGTTTTTGCAGGACGATATCTTCGGGCGAGTAGATGTAGATTCCCTCTTCTTGTAAGCCGCTAACAGGATGAAGCTGGCGGCGGCTCATCACCGAAGCCGAAAAAGGGTCATCGCTGCCCATCACAAAAATGTCTGCTTTCTCCATCGAAGGCAAATAGATGACATTGAACGATGATTCGCGGGGTGCTGCTTTTGACTTGGCAATTGCTTCAGTTACAGCCGACTCGCTGATGTAAAACTCACCTGACATGGCATCAATTAGTCTCTGTGCTGTTCCCGCTTCCAGGTCAATCACTAAGTCCAAATCTTGCGTGGATCTGTTTTCTCCCAACAGCGAACTTGCCACCGAACCTCCCACCACATAGGGAATATTCAGCGGTAGCAAGATGCTGGCTATTTTTTGCGCTAACTCGATCGGATCTGCAATCACGAGTTCACTCCAATCTTTACTGTCTGATAAAACTTCTATCCACTCAGCACCCAAGCACCTTTTAATAAATTCTTGCCGAACTTTTGCCTCAGTAGCATTGGGATACTGGTTCTTTATTCCAGATATTGCCAGCCTTCGCACCGCTTGATTGAAAGCGCAAGTCCGTTCTACTTTTTGTTGGGGCGTTAACTGTCGCAATAGCTGAAACATCAGCACGTCAGCTTCAATGCTGGTATCGAGAGATTGTGGCTTGTATCCTGATTTGACTGTGACTGTGGGTATTGGCGGCACGGTTCAATGAGAGTGAAACGGCATAGATTGCACAATTATATTACAGAATCTAAGTTTTTCAGACCGCTTTATAAAAAGGATATTTTTCCTTAATTATAATGAAATTATAACAATGAAAAGACTTGCTATAATGATGTCCCAAGCAAAGGCGATAGTTACCAGAGCTACTAACCAGATGGCCAGGTTTAGACGTTGTAATGTTTAATTATCCCACGACCCATTCTGACTAACACTTTTTTAAACAACTGTTCGGGAGAAAGATGAAGATATGGACTTAAATCAAACGTCTGGCAATCACCGATGGCGAGGACGACTAATAAAAGCTGGAGGGGGTATTCTACTAATCTTCGGCACAGGTTTAAGCGTTTTTACCTGGAAACTTTTCTCGCCACCTTCTGTTGACCGACTACCACTTCCCAAAACTTTAGTTTCTCTAGAATCACCCGAAGGACAACAGCTATTGAGCCAGAGCAAGAGCAAACAGGATTTTCAACCGCTTAGCACCCACATTGAAACCCAAAAACGTCCAGCATATTGTGGTGTGGCTAGCAGTGTGACGGTTCTGAATGCACTCGGCAGCAAAAAACAGGGATATCGCACCCTAACCCAAGACACCTTTTTTGACGGTCAAACCCAGAGCATCCGTTCTTCTTATGCCGTCACTTTTTCGGGCATGACCCTTGATGAATTAGCGGCTTTGCTCAGAAGTCACAACGTCAAAGTTGAGGTCTATTATGCGTCGGAGATAACACTTAAGCAATTTCGTACCCAAGCTAAAGCTAACCTTGCCCGTTCTGGCGACTATATAATCGTGAACTACCAACGCTCTGTTTTGGGTCAGGGTAAAAGCGGGCATATTTCTCCCCTCGCTGCCTATCACGAACAAAGCGATCGGTTTTTGATTGAAGACGTAGCCAGTTATAAATATCCGCCTGTATGGACTTCTACTGAAAATCTTTGGAAAGCGATGAATACTACTGATTCAATTTCCAAAAAGACACGGGGCTATCTCGTTGTGCGCCAGTAAACTAGAGAATTAGGCATTGCATAGCTGGGCTTCAAGCATTACTCAAAAATGACAAAACGGCGGTTTCGACCAAAAGTAATAGGAGTATTATGCTATTTTTGATTTGAACTTTATCTGTTTTGGAAAAGCATTATGTCTAAACTTTTTGCCGTTGTTGTAGCAACCATTCCAGAGTATTACGATTACAAAAACGCTCACCCAGAACACGACCCAAATCAGCTAGCTTGGTTTCGCGAGCAACAGGAGAAAGGAATACTACTGTGTTGTGGCCCGTTTTTTCCCCATGATGGAACAGGGCTTTGGGTGATTCAGGCAGAAAATGTGGAAGAAGCTCAAAAGATTGTTAACAGCAGTCCCCGCGCCCTGGATGGTATGTTAGCAGAATCTACTAGAGTAGTGGAGTGGCAGGTGCATATTGGGTGCGAGCGTTTTGCTGACTGTTAAACCAATTATTGAGAAGGCAGAGTATTACTACTACTCTCTCTGCCCTTGTACAGAACCCCAAAACGGAAATCTTTTACTGCTAAGTATTTCAGGCTTTGCTACTTCAAGTCATTTTGTCTTATATTTACAAAACTTTACTTCTTGTCCTCTTTTGCACGTATTTCGGCTGCAGCCCTGATAGATTAACGGGGAAAGAACGGTACGTTACATTGATTGACCGTTAACCGAGAGAATTGTTAGGTCATCGCACACGATCGCTCAATTAATTGTTGTAACATCCGATCGAGTTCAGCGATCGCTTCCAGGTTGAGACAAAAAACACTCTCAAGGGTAGCGCGTAACTCTGCAACCGTTGAAAGGACGCGATGTTCTGTTCGATCATCCAAATAATGCACCGTAAACTGATTATTCCACAAGGCATAACGACAATTTGAATCCGGTTTTGCCACCATCAAATTAGTAACAAAAATCGAGTTGGGATGAGTTGAAACATACCAATTGCTCACCTCATAATCGGGTAATTCTTGCTCCTGAAGCTCGAATCTGTAAAGGGATTTCCACTCCTGCTTGATATATGCTTGCATAATGTAGCTGCGATCCGCTGCGCTCAATCGAAATGGTTCGTGGGATGTAGGTTGTTCAATATCTGGTGTCAAAGCAAGCGGCGCGGTAAGCGTTAACCCTCCGAATCCCACATCTGCAATGTATGGCTCTCCATCAATATTGACCCCCAGCACCATATGACTGCGAGGTGCGATCGTCCCGGATGGCAAATTCCACAGCACGCGAGCTGCTAGATTCGTTACCTGAAAGCCAAGAGCAAGCAACACAGCCCGCAACAGTAAATTTTGCTCAAAACAATAGCCGCCCCGTCCCTCGTGGATTAGTTTTTGTTGCAAGGATGCTAAATCCAGCTTCACAGGTTGTTTCAGGAGTGAATTGAGGTTTTCAAAGGCGATCGTGTGGGAATGTCGTTGATGAATTGCCTGTAACGTTGTCAGCCTGGGTGAGCAGTCACCGCTATAGCCAATTCGTTGAAAATAGGCATCAAGGTCGATTTCAGTCAGTCGTTGTTGTAATTGCATATTTTATTATTAGAGTCAATGCTGAGTTTATTCATGGGGAGTAATTAATTATTATGTATCCAACGTTGCTTCATGTTTAGCATCGGAGAAATCATAGATTTCGCTCGCTCCTTCACGTCGAATCATCCACTTCCCCTGCATATCGCTCCTTTCATCCCATCAAGTAAATCGGTAATGTCTCTTTGGTCGGGGCCGCGATTATCGCATACACCATCAAGGTATTTAAATTTTTGTGTCTGCTGAGTTTCTGCACTTTTCTTACATTCCCCTCTGTTGCGTCCAGTGCAGCCGTGATAACACTGTGTCTGATGCGGTGAGGGAACATCTGCTACTAGCGTTGCTTAATCAGGGTATGAAAAAAATAACTTGAAAATCCCGAAGTTTTGTGGATACTGGTTTCTCTGACTTGCATATTTAGCCCTTCATACCCTAAATCAGCAACGCCCTTTACCTTTGGCTTCAAATCAATTCTACAGTTTCACGCTTGCATCGCCCACTGTCTCGGGCTATACCTGTGCTGACATAACGCATCTCAAGAGCTAATCTCAAAGTTAGTTCTTTACCGCAATTGCTCATGGGTAGCCAATCTACAGCCAAAACTATCTTTCTGGTCGCCTCTATGGTGGGCTGGCTTATCGTTGGTGCATCTTTGATGTATCTTTTTCCGGTCGTCGCAGATTGGTTAATATCCGACGCTCGCACCCATCTATGGATGCAGACCCTCAGCCGTAGCGGTTACAATCCTATTCTGGCTTGGGTAGGAGGAGGCATCACTCTGGTTATTACCGTGTCGGGGTATATCCTCTGGCATCAGAGGTTTGAAGGCAAGATTTAGAGCGATGGTCACAGATGGATTTTGGAGCGATCGAGTTCTGAGTTCAAAGAAGTGTGGGAGGCTTTTGCGGTGAGGCGTAAAAAAAGCCTCCCAAGACGACTATCAAAATTTTAGATATTTATGAGTGCTGGTTTGATATACAGTGCTTACTTTTTGGACAACAGCGAGTGCTATATTTCTGAAACTTTGGGCTGCTGTAAAGCAAGATAGTATTAATGAATCTGACTTGGCAACAGTTATCAAATTCTCAGTGATTTAGTCTTTAAGTTTCTGCTAGATTGCCTTTAGGTTTTAATAAGGGCATGGTAGTGGTTTGGAAAACTTAACTTTTATTTACAATATGCTTTCTATCCTATCTACTTTACGTCAAGTCTCTTCTCATTTGCAAGAGCGCTTGATTCAACCCCTCGCTGTGAATCCAGCCTACGAAGCCACCGTAAATCATTTTGCCATCGCGATCGGCTAAAAAAATGTGGTCAACGCCGAGGGGGTTTTTCCAAGCCCTAACTGCTGTTCCATCCCTAAGTCTGATAATCGGATTGGAACTGTTAAAATCCCTGTGGTGTGCTGGTGTCATTCCTGGGACAGCTTCTAAAATGGCGCGAGCCTCAAGGGTAACATCTGAAATGTTTGCAGCGCTGGTTGCTGAACAGCCACATCCATCTGTCACAGTTTGCTTGAGCCTTTGTTTGATATCGCCATCAAACAGGGATAATTGCTCAATCTCCTCTAAAAGTTTCCCGTGTGGCTCGGATAAGCGCCTTTGGCAATAAATTGCTGTCAGCAAGTCCTCTAACCCTACTTTTGTTAAGGCATCTGCAATCAATCCCGTCAAACCTAGTACGGCAATGCCTCCGAGCATTCCTGCCGGGCCACCTAGAAATGCTAGAGCTGCTGTGATTGCAGCCGCTCCTGTTAAACCTGTCGCAGCCATCGTCACTACCAAGATGATACCTGGTAAACCCAAAGCAGCTACTTTCTTGACGACTTCATCCATTTTACTAACCTTCGCTGTTGCTTTCTTTCCTTTATCAACCAGTTACCAGCACGAAAAACCTGTTAGCGCAACAAGTTATTTATTATATCCTGACCTTGCCGTAGCAGTTTCGAGTCGTAGATGGGGAAATTAGATTATCCTGATGAATCTGTAGCGGTTCCAAGTCATAGATGAAAAATTTAAGTTTCCCCGCCTAGATTTTTAATGGTACACCCACCCTGTCACAGGTTTTCACAATTTTAGGGGTCGCAGACTTAACAAACTCTCAATCTTCCTCTGAAAATTTTCACGGGTTGGGTCGAACGCAGCTCACGCCCCCATCGGGAAATTTCTCGTTCAAACTCTGATTGAAATAATACTGACACCAAAATTCTGCTACTTCCAACAACATGGGTACGGATTCAGCAACGATACCCGAACCCGACTGCAATCCATAGCCTTCTACATATTCTCTAGCTAACTTGTAAACCCAATAGGGGAAATCTGTCTCTACAAAACAGCGCAGTGCATACTCTAGCTTTAGTAAATCTCCACTGCGAACAAAGCGCACCGTTGTCCACCTAAATTTGCGGTAGTCATCCCCTTGTACCCCATCAATGTCTCTCAATAAGTTTCTCAAAGATTGCCGGTTTTCGTAACTAGGGTTTTCTCGGTAACTGTCCATCAGTGCGATCGCTTCATCCACTAACTGTTTTTGCTGTTCCCATTCTTCATCCGTGAAGTGTTCGGGACATTTCGCCTGATTTATCTGCTGCTGCACCCGTTGGGCAATGTAGAGCGCAAACTTTTCGGCAGCAACTTCATCGGTGCATAAACTTTTGATACTCGTCAGTCTGGTTATCGGTATAGCCAATCGAGCTTTTTCAACTTCCTTGGTGGCTTGAATCCATTTTTTGATTTTATTCGCAATAGCAAGTTGTTGTTTGTTTTGTTTCATTTTCTTCAATTGCCTATAATTCTTAATGCCCTGATTGAAGCAGCGCCTCTCTCGTCAAGTAAATCAGTTATGTATTGTTACAAATAATGATATTGCCTATTGCTGTTTCTTATGCAGCAGCCCGTGAATATACTTCTTCAAGTATAAGAAATAATTCATCTAGCTGAGTCGAGGTAAATAATCCCTCTGGCCCCTGTGGCGTAATGTCGGTAAATGGGGATTCATAAAGGATTGCTGCATCCATTGCGCCATGTGCGGTTAGGTAATTCACAATCATATCCACAAATTCAATCTGATTGGAGTTAAGATTTTTACCAGATATAAACTTAGCCAGTTCCTGCTTGGCTACCTCCCGATCTAGTCCTACTAAGGAACGGACGAATAAACCTAACCCGTGTGACTCTTCTTTCGCACGCTCTATATCCTCCTCTACCCCTAATTTGTTTTCTAGCAATATCTTCTCTAACTCAGATAGATCGGATGGAGTGAGCTGTTTGTTAGTTCGTAGTTTAAAAATGACCACATGATCTTCATGCGATCGCAAAAAAGCCCTGGCTTTAGCGCGGAACTTATCAAAGTTATCTAATGCTGTAAAACCAGGCAACTCTACTATTATCTCATCCCCCATTACATCCTCAAAGTCGGTGTAAATAGGTTGGCGTTTTTGTTTCTCAATCAGCTTTATTAACCCCCGTAGGCGTTTGCGTAACACCTCCAGCATTGGTAATGTCACATCTTGCCACCACTCATCGGTTTGTACATCCTGAATCAGGGCTAACTGTTCTTGCACGAAGGGAATGGCAGATTTCTCCTCTAACAATCCTGCAAGTGACTTCACCTGTTCTTGTAAACGCTTAAACGTAGAGTCTGAGCGCAGGATTGCTAATTGTAACTTCAGCATCAGAACATCAAATCTTTTTATTTCTTCTGTTTCTGTTTCCAATTGAGAGGGCAAACCAGCTATTTCTTGACTGAGTTCCAGAAAATCATCGATCGATAACGATGCCCATGCTGCGGAATTAGCATATTTCTCTACGAATCGTTGTTTAGGTCGCACTATGAAGTTTTCAGGATTCATAGCCGCCACTTCGGTATTGAGTAAATTGGCTAGTTCCTGGCGCAATTCTGCATCGGTACTGGGTTCTTTAGAGGTTGCTTGATACTCTTGAATTTTGCTCACTTTTGCTGGATTAATTGGTGGATTTCCAGGTAGTCTTTTATCCAGCTCTCCAATTAATTCTAATCGAGCGGTAAACAATTGCTGACCCAATGATTTAGTTATGGGTGCATTAACCGTCTCTGAGTTGTGTTGAAAAAACTCTAAATTTTGGCAATAATCAAACAGGTAAAAAAATTCTTTATCTTGCCCCAGTCCAAATAGGTCAGGGCATAGCCTCGTACCTCGTCCTATCATCTGCCAGAACTTAGTTTTGGAGCGAACAATTTTGAACAGCACCAAATTAACTACCTCTGGCACGTCAATCCCTGTGTCGAGCATATCCACTGAGATTGCGATATGAGGTTCTTTATCTTTTTGGGAAAAGTTATCAATCAGACTTTGAGCATAGGAGGTTTTGAAGGTAATGACGCGGGCAAACTCACCTTTAAAGTGGGGGTAGTTGGCGTTGAACCGCTCAGCAATAAATTCTGCATGATCTTGATTTTTAGCGAAAATAATGGTTTTGCCGAGCCGATCGCCCCCAGCAACTTTTAATCCCCTAGTCATCAGATGCTCTAGCACCTTATCCACGGTATCTTTATTGAATAACCATTTGTTGACTGCTTCTGCTTCTACGCGCTCAGGGGCATTGCCTTCCGTGTCCCATTCAAGCGCATCCCATTCTTCTCTTTCTGCTTCAGAGAGTTCGCCATAATTTATGCCTTGTCGTTGAAACTTAAGCGGCACTGATACTGCTTTCAGGGGGACTAGATAACCATCTTTAACGGCATCTTCAAGCGAGTAAGCATCGGTAGGTACGCCATTTTCTAAGTCAAAGAGTCCGTAAGTGTTGCGGTCAATTTCATCCTTTGGTGTAGCGGTTAGCCCTAGCAAGACAGAATCAAAGTAGTTGAAAATGGTACGGTATTTCTGGAAGACAGATCGGTGAGCTTCATCAATAATAATTAGGTCAAAATGCCCTACGCCAAAACGACGCTGGCCGTCACGGGTATCATTAATTAATCCCATCATGGTTGGATAGGTGCAAGCAAATACTCGTCCTTCGGTATCTTTTTCTGTGACTAAGTTTACTGGCGCGGCATCGGGGAGATGTTTCTTAAATACATTGATTGCCTGATTTACCAAAGCTACACGATCGGCTAAAAATAATGCCCGTTTTACCCAGTTACAACGCATCAGCAGATCGACCAAGGCGATCGCTGTTCTGGTTTTGCCTGCACCAGTCGCCATAACTATCAGGGCTTTGCGGTCTTTATCAGTCTCTAAGGCTTCGGTAATGTGACGGATGGCACGAGTTTGATAATAGCGTTCGGCAATGGTAGAGTTAATTGTGCCTGCTGCTAAAGATTTACGGGTAGCTCGGCGCTGTATAAGTAATTGTAATTCCGTTTTTTTATAAAATCCTTGCACCTGTCGCGGTGGATAATTAGTATCATCCCACAGCCAATGCTCGTAACCGTTAGAGTAGAAAATAACTGGACGCTGATTAAATTGGCTTTCTAGGCAATCGGCATATAGCTTAGCCTGTTGTTGCCCGGTGCGGGGGTCGTTTCGGGTACGCTTAGCTTCTACGACTGCCAGAGGTTTACCATCATCGCCCCAGAGGACGTAATCAACAAAACCTTGATTTGATGAATTGGGCATCCCTGTAACCGGAAACTCTCGATCGCGCTTTTGGTCTAGGTTCCATCCTGCTTCTTTTAACAAAAGGTCTATAAAAATATCGCGGGTTTGAGCTTCAGAATAGTCGTGGGTATCGGGTTGGGTGACACTGGCTTTCTTGACTGCTGCTAATTGGGCCCGTAGTTGTTTCAGTTCTTCATCAAGTGCATTTTTGTCTGCTAGAAGTGTTGAGAGCTTTTCATCGCGATCGTGTAGTTGAGTTTCTAGTTTCTGAAGTTGTTCAATGGTTTGTTTAGGAACTGGTGCACTCTTAAGCAATGCGTCAGAGTTGAAGGTAAGCCCCGAATTGGGTTTGCTACTGCGTCCATAGGTATGTGCTAACCAGTATGCAACATGAAACAGCTCCCGTACAGCATTTATAGCATCATTCACAGAGATAGGTCGGGTACTGTGTACGGCCTGATTTCCTAGTTTGATAATGACTCTTGCTTTGTTAAAGATTGCTTCACCTACTAAGGTTTTAAAAGTAGGTTCGTGAATCAAGCTGCTTAGATTATCTTGATAAGGCAGTTCTAGAGAATTATCGTATTTATATAACCAATTAACGGTTAACTCCAAGGCTCGACGGGCATAAAAGCAGGCAGTGCGAGGGTCGGGATGTACTGCATCAACTGCTTTGGTGGCGGATTCATAAATTGTGGGGAATTCAGCTTGGAGGAAGGTAAACTGGCTCATATATAGCAATCCTAAATCAGTTTCAATAATTGGTTAACTGGTTCCCAGGCTCTGCCTGGGAACTGATGTCGAGAGGCTCTGCCTCGGCCCAGACTATGGAGGCAGAGCCTCCGGATATGCGTTACCAGGCAGAGCCTGGGAACGAGTATAATCATTTAGGATTGCTATATTTATGTAGGCATTTGGTGATAGTTCTCTAAATCCTTGTCTAGTGACCAGATAAAAACTTCACTCATTGAGAAGATATTACAGGACTTATGAAATTCCTGAATGATGCTGAGATCGCCGAAACTTGTTCCTTCTTGTTTATTAGGAGCTTTGTTTTTGCCAGCTTCATCAGGGAACTGGTCAATCCACTCCAGTATTTCCGCTGTGCTCGGGAATGTAGTAGGCCTCCAGGGCGCTACGCCTGTGAAGGCTGCTTTAACTTCTTTAACAAAACGTATGGCGGTTTTCCTTCGCATTGTGCCGTCCCCGTTTTGGGCGATGTGGTTGCCTGTTTCGAGTATGGTTGCCATTGGCAATAGAAAAGTACAGCCAGCTAGAGAATAAGTCTTAAAATCTTCGAGAACTGATTCTCTATGCTGATTATAGTTGGGAACGTTGAGTATTTCGAGGAATATGCTCGTATCAATCAAGCAAATACTACTCATTGCCGTATTCCTGCAACCGAGATAGCCATGCCATCGCTTGCTGCTTTCTGTCTTCAGGGGTGTGCGGCGATTTGACGAATCGATCGACTATCCCAGCAGTTACCAGTTGACCGAGCGGCCCCTGAGATATCAGACTTGGAAAATCATACATTTCTCCAAGCCGTACCAGGCGGCTATCTCCTGCCTCTGGATTGCGGTAACAAAACACTACATCACCCAGGGCAGCATCGGGTAAGGCATCCATTAACGCGGGGTTATGAGTCGATAGCAGCACTCGCAATTTACGACGTTCGGCAATATCTCGGATGCTGGCGAGTAAATGCTTGGCGCGGTTGGGATGAACGCCGTTGTCGATTTCCTCGATGACAACTAAACTGCCTTCGGTAGCCGATAGCATAGCAGCGGCGATCGCTAACACCCGTAAAGTGCCATCGGATAATAATGCAGCCTCACAATAGCGGCGGGTATTGCCAAATGTTTCTGCTAATTGCACCATGACTTCATCCCGTGGACCGAAAAGGAAATCTAGCCCATCTATAGCTTGTTCTGGTAAACTCTGAATAAAGTTGAGAATTGCCTCGCGATTTTCGGCTTGGTTCTCCCACAAGCGATACAAAACGCTGGAAAGATTAGTGCCATCTTCTTGTAATCGCTTATCAGATTTGAAGCTGTACTCGCGCATTCTGGCGGGGACGGGATCTAAAAATAGGATATTTTGTAAGACTTTTTGATATTCGCGGACGGTTTCAGGAATTATCTTTTGGGATTTGGGGTACTTTGCATCAAAATGGGCAGGGGTGTCTAATTGCACGAATATAGCCATCTGATCGCTGCACGTTACTCGTGGCTTGTTCTTCCCTTTTGTAAAGTTGTTATATGCGACACCAACATCAGTCCCTACTCCTTGAGAAGGCTGATCTAGGTCATATAGTGGCACTTGACTTGTCGCGCCAACGATTCGCTCATTACTGATGTGCAGTTCTCCGTCACGCACATTCAGGGTTATATCGAGTTGGTTCCAATCTGGGTAGTCTAAACGGCAACCAATGGTAAAATTTGACTCTCCCCGATGGCACAAGTCATTTACTCGACCGCGTACAACACGCTCTGCACTATTCACGGCATATTGAATGCTGGAGAGTTTTTGACCTTGTGCTAGCCATGACAGAAAGCGCAAACCTTCAAGGGCGTTACTTTTGCCTGCGGCATTGGCTCCGATTAGTACGGTTAGCGATCCAAGGGGTAAGCGGCTTGTGCTGTAACTTTTGAAGTTGGCGAGGGTAAATTCCGTTAGCATGGCGCTCATGTCATAATTCTCCTCTAAATGCTCGATGTTGGAGGGAATAAAAGAGGGCATCGAATTCTGACAGTGTGGCGCGGTGTGCTGCTTTGAGTTTTTCTACGGCTTCGACGCGTTTGGCGAATTCGCGTTGGAGGGGGAGGGGCGGAAGAATCACAGGGATTTGGTCTAAATTTGTTCTATTCAGTTTCTTTTGATCAATTCCTGTTACAAAGTTACTAATATCCTGATAGTTTAAATAATGACAAAGATAATTTAAGTTTATTTTTTCTTTTTCACAAACAACATGAGCATGATTATTTACCCAATATTTTCCTTGTGCAATTAGAGCAATTGGTTTATTACGGGTTACTAAATTCATTCCATCTTCTTCTATTAGTAAATTAGTTCCTTCAAATAAAAAATGATCAACATAATCAATAATTCCAATTGCTCCATAATAAGGATAAATTTTTTCTTGTTTAGTGCGATTTTCTTCTTTTACTGGCTTTCTTTTGGAATCTTTATTAATAACAAGTTTACCAAAAGGTTGAATTTCCCACCCCATAGCATTAGTAACAGGATTGCCGAACATTTCTATGAAGATGGCTTGGGTGAGGGTGTCGAGTTGTGCGATCGCCTCCCGACGTTTAGACCTGAGTTCTTCGGCGCGATCGAGTATCTCTGCAATCCGCCTCTGTTCCTCTAGTGATGGTAGTGGGAACCGTACTCTTTTTAAATCTGCAAGAATAATTCTTCGTATTGCTGACCCAGTTTTTCGCTTGAGGGCATCGTCTAGAACTAATGGCAAGCGCAATACATTACCTAGATATTGAGATTCTATTAATTTTTTGTTTGGACGAAGAATAGCTAGAGACGAAAGGACCGCAAAAGGTTTGTCAGTATTGACAATATGGACTTTACCGACAGTACCGTCCTTGGAAAATAAAACATCTCCTTTTTGAGGTGCAGAATTACCAAGTTTTGCGATTTGGTAGTCTGCATCAGAGATGAATGAACAATTAGTGAAATCAAGCTCAACATCTGTTACATCTTTTACTGTCAGAAATGGAATTCCTAAACCTACATTCTTTGGTGTGTAATGTGTCCCATCGGTCACAAGATCACAAACGTCCTCAATTGTTGTGAAGCTACTCATCCCAGCAGACCCTCCAAATCCTTCATCCCCTGCTGAATTTCCACCTCTAACTTCGTTAAATTAGCGAGGATGTCTTTGGGTGCGCGATGTTCCACTTCTTCATGCACCACTTCCTTATAACGATTCAGACTGAGGTCATACCCCTGAGAAGCAATATCCGCCTTGGGTACACAGAAACTTTGAGCAGTACGTGATCGCTCTCGTTCGGTAGTATTTCGCAGTTGCCAACGACTCAACACATCCGGCAGATTATTCTTAGTATGTTCCTCTGCTGTTAACCCAGAAGTAGGCACAGCACCTAATTTATCTTCAGAAAGCAAAGGCGTTCTTTTATCGTCCAAACTCCACCCGTCAGCATTCACATTGTAGAACCAAACAGAATCAGTTCCACCTGAGTTAGTTTTAGTAAATAGTAAAATCGCAGTAGAAACACCCGCATAAGGCTTAAATACACCACCAGGCAGAGAGATTACAGCATCAAGCTTCTGCTCCTCCACCAACAAGCGGCGCAATTCCTTATGAGCCTTAGAAGAACCAAAAAGCACCCCATCCGGCACAATTACCGCAGCCCGTCCCCCTGGTTTCAGCAATCTTAAAAACAGAGCCAAAAATAGCAATTCAGTTTTCTTAGTTTTGACGATCGCCTGCAAGTCTTTAGCCGTGTTCTCATAGTCCAACGACCCAGCAAAAGGCGGATTAGCGAGGACAAGGGTATAAGATTCTTCATCACCAGAATGTTCCTGTGCCAGCGAATCTTGATAGCGCACATCCGGGTTTTCTACGCCATGCAAAAGCATATTCATACTGCCAATCCGCAGCATGGTATTGTCAAAATCAAACCCGTGAAACATCTGATGGTGGAAATGTTGCCTCATTTTGGTATCGCGCAGAATTTCCGGGTGATGCGATCGCAGATATTCATTAGCAGCCACCAGAAAACCGCAAGTCCCACTAGCTGGATCGCAAATTACATCACCTGGGCTGGGTGCAGTCAGTTCCACCATCAACTGAATAATGTGGCGCGGTGTGCGAAACTGTCCGTTTTGTCCAGCCGAGGCAATCTTGCCCAACATATATTCGTAAAGGTCGCCTTTAGTGTCCCTGTCTTCCATCGGTACACCATCCAGCAAATCCACCACTTTAGAAAGCAGGGCCGGTGTCGGAATTGTGAAGCGGGCATCCTTCATGTGGTGCGCGTAAGTCGAACCATCGCCTCCCAAAGTCCGCAGGAAAGGGAAAACATGATCGTTGACGACCTCAAACATCTCCTTCGGTGCAAAATTCTTGAACCTCGACCAACGCAAATCATCGTAGGAGCGTTTTTTGATATCTTCCCCCTCTGGGAAAATCCGGCGTTCCATTGGGCGCTTGAGCCGATTAGCTTTGTTTTCTTCCAGAGTATGTAAATCGTCGAGACGACGCAGAAACAGCAGATAAGTAATCTGCTCAATGACTTCGAGGGGATTGGAGATACCACCCGACCAGAAGGCATCCCAGATTTTATCTATTTGACTTTTGATTTCCCCAGATATCATATTGCGCTTTCTTGTCCCATAGATAATTCTAAAAATTTGGGCGATTATCAGTTTAGCTTGGATATGGTTTGGCTGGAAATATGCAGCCCCAATCTATCGGCTGCTTGTACTTCAATTTAAATCTTTGCGATCACAGCCTTCTGAGTCTATGCAAGTAATATTTGCAGGGGAAAGTTCAGACTAAACGCCTTCGGAATTTACGATCGCTCACCAGCGAGCACTTGTCTCATCATCACTCAACCGCATTAGACAAACTTTCAAACCACCACACTAAGGTACGGACATCCTCAAGCGCTGAAGCTAACCGATCGCGATCGCCCATCCAATCGCCATACTTCCCATGCTCGCGGGCCCCCCACACGTAGATGTACTCTAGCCCCGGATCGATCTGCACGGCAAACCCACCACTAGAGAAGTTAAATACTGCCTAGAGGTCGTCTGGCCCAACAGACCATCGCAAGAAAACGACGCTTGTCGCCAATGCTGGGAATTCGTTGAACACTTCAGCGAAGAAGCGTTGACTGAATTCAGGAGTGTCGGCTAAAGCGATGTCTTGTGGCTGGCTCCACCACTGGCCCTTTGTCTCACGGCCACAGCGAGGATCGTGTTCTGGAAACTTGTCCATATCTCGTAACTGTAGGGAAAAAAGAAATCCCATCTCGAATGTGTTTTGCTGGTACTAGACAGACGCTAGCTGATAAACTAGCTGACCTCAAGGCATCTTAGGCAAGTAGGATTGAGCAAGCAAAAGCAGAGTTGAGCGCAGATCTGTGGGAAATAGTCGGCGCTCGTGATGGCAACGATAAATCACAAGCCGTAGGAGTGGAGAGCTGCCCAGAAGCAAGTCGCCGATCGGGAAAAGGAGCTTTTGCAATTGCACGAGCGGAACGGCGACTTGGGACTTGAGGTGCACAATCTTACCGAACAGCTTGCGACCGTTGCAGGCGTGAGCAAAGAACTAGCGCCGCTCAAGCAAGAGTTGAGAGATAAAATGGCTGATGTTCACGCCTGAAGGGCGGGCGATCGAGCTCTCCGGCAGTACGCTAGCAGCGAGAACGCCCGCGAGCGATGCTAAAGCCGATTTAACAGAAGCTAATAGCAAATTGCTCCAGCAGTTGGAAAAAAACCGGGAACTGGTAAGGGAAATCGCCGAACAGGGAGCACAGCCTGCCAGTGTGGATTTGTCAGAATCGGCAACTTTGCTCGCGCCAGTTGAAAGACCGACGTAAGAAATGTAAGACGGACTTGGCAGATGTGGAGACAATTTTTAAAATTTTGAGCGGTGATGATCAATAAAATGTATAGGTCATTATGCAGCGGTGACACGCCCCAAAGAAGCCGTCTGCACTTAGGTTGGGGGCTTTTGTGTTAGGGCTAGGGGTTAATCCAGTCGATAATCTTTGCCTTAGTGCCATATCTCTTCCCTAAAATCTTCAATGTGTCATCAGTGCGATCGAAGCCCCTTATACTGAGTTTCGGCATTTCGGTTTGCCGTAGGGTGTTACTCGAAAGTAGCCTGGAATGGTTACAAGAAATGCAACCTTCTGTTTTGGCCAGGAGCATGAAGTTGAAACCGATTAGGTTGTGTGGGGCGTGTTATCCCTAGTCGCCTTGTCATAAGATTGAGTGGCAGTTTAAGGGGATGCAGGGGTGCGATGGCGTTCCGCCCCGCAAGCTACGGCATCAATTAATGTTGCTGTCGGAATGTCCCCACTGTGTGGCGAGGTTTAAGATTCCAGCATTGTGGGTTGATGGGTGGTGTCCGAGGTGTTTTTGGTCCTTTAAAGAGATAGTAAAGTAGCAGAAAACTACGGGAGCATCCCGATTTTGCAAGTATACAAAAGTATGATAAAATGCGCTGCTTTTGGGAAAAGCCAACACTTAGCTTC
>NZ_JAUBTB010000078.1:0-33945 GCF_036704965.1 Microcoleus sp. F10-B2
CGTCCCGCCCGTCCTTTCTGGACGGGCGGGACGCCCATCCCACAAATATGTGTAAATTATTTAATTCGCGATCCTTACTACAAACCTTTCGTTCGTAGTGAGGACTTTATTTGTCTTTCTGGCGTTTAGTCATATCATGTCCGATCGAGTGACCGCGATTAAAAGGGCGGGTTTTTGAGATTGGAGATTGTTGGCAGATATTTTTCGTGAGGGGAGCCCCTACCGTATTAGGGGTAATCGACCGGACATGATATCAATCATGACTAAAGTTCTGACTATAAACCTGCATATTTTCCTAAAAAACCAGGTTTATGCGTCTAACAACTCACAGATAAATCTTATCGAAACTTCCGTTCAGATTCTTGAATGGGAACATCATTAATGCTGGCTTCACGTCTTCGCATTAACCCATTTTCTGCAAATTCCCACTGTTCATTACCATAGGCGCGATACCAGTAGCCAGAATCATCGTGCCACTCATACTCGAAGCGAACAGAAATCCGATTGTCTGTAAAACTCCAGAGTTCTTTCTTTAAACGGTAATCTAATTCTTTGGCCCATTTTCGTCTTAAAAAAGCCTTGATTTCTTCTCGTCCGCTGAAGAATTCGGCACGGTTTCTCCACTGAGAATCTTCCGTATAAGCTAAGGCTACTCGTTCGGGATCGCGGCTATTCCAGGCATCTTCAGCAGATTGAACTTTGGCTTTAGCTGTTTCCAACGTAAAGGGCGGTAGAGGTGGTTTAGTTTCCATCAGCTTTGTTTTTTGTGATTAAAAAAGATCGGGTGCGGGATGCTCGCGCTACAGAGAGAGTTTTGGGAATTTGAGATCAATCCTCAGCATCGGGATCGATTCCCATTGCTCGCAGTCGATCGGCTAACTGGGTAACTTTTCGCTCTGCTTGTTCGGCTCTTTCCCGTTCTTGTTCGGCTCTTTCTCGTTCTTGCTCGGTTCTAGCCCGCTCAATTTCAACTTGTTCGGAGCCAGTTAACAGCAAATTCCCCTGCGAATCCCACCACCGCAGCCAAAGCAGTTCTTGATTTTGATAGCTTCCCTGCCACAGTCCCAATTCTACATCTAGTACAGGAATGGGATAGTGACCGCGTTCGTTTGGCTCCATCCTTCGATACACAAAATCTATCAGGTGATAGACTTCTAAATTGCCAGTTCTCATTTCATAAATACCGTAGTAAGGAATGCGGATAATTCTCTCGTACACCCAAAACTTACCGGGTTTAGTTGTTGTACCGTCGGCCGCCACAGAAAGCGGAGTACGATCGCGCTCTTCATCTCCATTACCGCTAGCAAATTCTAAAGCAATGAACGGAGCCATGTGTTCCCGCCAAAGTACATAAGAACGGCGAAAACCGTCAAGTGTTGCCGGTACATTCGGCACGTAAAACCAATCCGGTGCTTCTGCACCTCGCTCTGGCGGGTCAGTTTCTCGCCAGTAAATGCCGCAATCTTGCCCGATCGCATATTGTCCGTCTGGATGCAGCCGCTCTACAACAGGCCCGATCGAATCTGTCAGAATGATGCTCTGGGGATGCTCCTGAAAATTTTTTACAAATGTACCGTCTTCGTCTGGCAGTTGAGTATGATCGGGGAATGCAGGAGGCAGACCAGTAGCAGTTATTGTCTCGTTCATCGTCGTTTTCCTTGCAGTTATTGTTAATTGTACTGCGAAATTTTAGAGCAAGCTGAGTTGAGACTTTAGCTAATATTCGCTAATATGGAAAAGCGATCGTAAAAGGTAAGTCAAATGGTTGTCGCAATTTCTAAAGCAGGATTGGGTGCAGGTGCGGCTTTCCTGTCAAACGTGACATGGGAGACTCTAGAAAAGTTGGATGCAGATTTGGCGGAAACTGGGGCGCATTTAACTTATTTGGATGGGTGTTTAGAAATTATGGCTCCTTTTTCTGAGGAACATGAAGAATCTAGAAACACTTTAGATCAGCTTTTAGAGATTTATATGCGGACGAAAGACATTCGTTTCTACGGGCGTGGTAGTACAACTATCGGGATGAAGGAGTTGGGTGCACGGAAGGAACCAGATGAGTCTTATTGTTTGGGTACGCGCAAGTCGGTTCCAGATTTGGCGATCGAGGTAACAGTGACAAGTGGTGGCATTGATACGCTGGAAATCTATCGTCGGATAGGAGTGCGGGAGGTTTGGTTTTGGGAGGATGGGGTAATTTCGGTTTATTGTTTGCGTTATACGGGGTATGAGTTGGTGAGTAAGAGCGAACTTTTGCCGGAGTTGGATTTGCGATCGATCGAGTTTTATTCGCGGATGGCGGATCAATATGATGCGGTGAATGCTTTTATGCGATCGATGTAGAAGTTGAGAAGTGCGATCGATGTTACAGTTTGATACTGGTAGGATTTGACTGGGATTGAATGTATTGTTGAAATACAGGATGGAGTAAAAATAGCGCTCCCGATCCTACTTGTACTTTTTCCAGTAACCCGCGCCGCGCTAAAGATTGTATGGCTTGCCAAAATTCTGATTTAGATAACTCAATATCGGCAGGTGCTTGGGAAATATCTACCGCTTCAGCTTGACTTGCTAACCAATGGCTCACCTTTTTTTCTGACTCCGATAAACGCTCTAAGTGAGATTCTAAAATGGTTTCTAAGTCACCTAAATAAATATCATTATTATCAGTTAAAAACCGGGAAGCGCTACCGTCAAAAAATTCTAAAATTGTTGAAGCTATGATATTTAACCAGGAAGGATGACCTTGATAAAGGGCGAGCAAGTCTGACCATTTTTGCTCATCTGCTAATCCTTTTTCTCTGAGAATTTCTGCCGATTCTTCCCCTAACCCTTTGAGGTGTAAAGTTCGTGCAGGTCGGTTTAGTGCTTCTAAAGCAGTAAGTTCTCTGGGTTGTTCCCAACTGAGGATAATTAAACAACTCTGATGAGAGGATGTGGCAATTTGTTTGAAAAATTTGCCATAGTCTTCATAGCCTGCTAAATATTGACCTGCTAATTGACCGCTTTTAAAAATATTTTCTACGTCATCAAGGATTACTAAACAGCGAGAAGATCGAAAATAATCGATGACTGTGGGTAATGGGGGTTGTGGCGATCGCCCAAAAAATTGCTTGAGTTCGGTTTGGAGGGTTGAAAGTGTGGGTGTGTCAGCGAGGCTTAACCAAATAATATAATCAAATTCGGTTTGAATTTGTTCGATGAGTTTGAGGGCGATCGCGCTTTTGCCAATTCCGCTTAAGCCGTAGACGGTAATCAAGCGCGTGTGGGCTTGCAAAATCCATTGTTTCAGGGTGGAGAGTTCTGAAGTGCGATCGTAAAAGTAACGGAGTTCGGGTGCGTCTGTTAAATCGATTATTGGGGATTGATTTTTGTTTTGGGGAGAGTCAGGGGGATTAGGCGATCTGGTTTGTGTATTTTTAATATTTTTTATAAATTGATTACAAATATTAATATCAATTGCTTGTAATAAACAGTCGCCTGAATGAGAAACTTGAGAAACTCTATCCCTTTTCTCTAACTTAGAACGAAAATTAAATTTATTGAGGTCTTCTCCTAATTCCTCACCCAGTTTTTCCCATAATTTAGCGGCTTCTTTTTTAACGTGAGATTGACTGCAATTAAACTCTTTAGCTATTTGAGGATATTTCTGTCTTTGCCAAACACCCGTTAGTATTGCTTCCTGTAGGGGTGTGAGATTTTCTCCAGTTTTATCAAAAATCGAATTATTAGCCCATTCTACAACATCTTCAACATTCATGGGTCAGGGTTGAGTGAGGTTTAGTGTACTAGATCCTACTAAATCCTACTTTGTCAACTGAATTATACCAACTTCTACTAAATTGGTTAAGGATAGTTAGAAAACTTGGGTGCTAAATCCGACCGTTTTGAGTTGTTAAATATTAATATCACCCAATATAATTAGGGAAACAAAACAATCAAATTTGGAATTATGGAGAGAATCAGCTTTGAAAAACTTCCTAGATATCTGTCTAACTCTATTTGGTATTTTAATACTATTTTTAGTTTCTTTAGCTATTCCCGGCATGATCCAAATTTACTTATCTATAGTAGTTTTAGCTGTCTGTGGATTTATGATATTTAGTGTAATTTGGTTCTTTCTTATGATTGGTTTGATATGTGGCATAATTTATTCTTTCTTAACGGGTGAATTATTTAAGACCTATGAAGATTAAACTAGATATACTCAAATCAAGTTTAATTATGAACTGTATGATGTGTTAGGTAAATACAACAAAATACAAGACTTATTAGATAAGTGAGGCACCAAAAATATTTGTTTATTCAAAGAACCTAACTGGATACTGCCCTTCAACTCAAACCGTATAATAAGCACCACAACCATTCTAAAAAAAACCTTTTGTCCCGCCAGCTAATTGAATACTTTTAAATTACCCCTTAAATCCTTTAGGCGGCGGTTGCACTGTTTCTCCACCTCTTTCTCCTGAAATAGTGAAGAGTAAGGAATAACCAGTATTAGTACGATGCGTCACCTTTAGATTAATTTTCGATAAAACAAACAGAGCGATTATAGCAGGTGACGCGCTCTACTAGGTAAAACTAACGTCGATAGAGAGTTCCATCAGGCATTTTTGCACCGTTAAGATTTGCTTGTCTCAAGTCTGCACCACTCAGGTTAGCTTGCTGTAGGTTGCTACCAGTAAAGTTTGCTTTTTGTAAGTCAACCCCACTTAAGTCTACTGCACTCAACTTGTTTGCTAGTAAATTTAGTAAGTCTTGACTATTTAGGGTGGAACTTCGCCATAAAGCGCTGTTATTAAGATGTAGCTGAATTAACCCTAGTAATTCGTCCTTACTAAGATTTACCTGATTAGGAGCGCTTTTGATTAAGTTAATTAAATCATGCTGATTTAGCTTAGAATTGACTAGCTTCTGTACGTCTTGCTGGCTGAAGTTAACTTTATTCCAGTCTAACCCGCTGAAATCCAAGTTACTAGGGTCAGCTTTGATAAAATTGACTAAATCTTGCTTGCTCAAGTTAGCTGTAACTACCTTGATTGAATCTTCCTTACTCAACTTAATTTTACTCCAGTCAAATCCATGAAAATCTAAGTTTCCAGGGTTTTTAACTTTACTAATTTTGACTTCACTCAAGTCAGCACCTGTCAAGTCTACGCCAGTCAAATTTGCACCACTCAAATCTGATCTTCTCAAATCAGCATTATGCAGGTTAATACCTTGTAGATTCTTACCACTGAGGTTAGCACCTGGTTTAATTTCGGTTTCAGTGGCTACTGCATTGCTTGTAGAGTCTTTACTGCCACAAGTTCCTTGTCCGAAAACTAAAAAGCAATCAGTTTTTTTAGTGACATTAGGTTGACTTCCTTCTGCTCGGACTTTTTCAGGCTGCATCAAGAGGATTCCCAGACAGAAAAATATAACAATTAAAAACTTGGTCGTCAACTTTTTAGCAATTGTAATTTTAGGTAGCATGGTATTTTTATCCCTACACATGGTTTGACACAGGTTAAGACAGATTTTCTGATACATGAACTCTATTATACTTTGGAATCAAGCTCACTAGCTGATTACTCGCAATTTTGGAAATTGGGATCGCACCTCACCAATCATTTTTATTCCGTCTGCTGTACCACAGTATTTAATTGCTGGCACTGTGCAATCTGAATTAACATCCTCAATGCCTCATTCACTGCTGCATCATTGGGAAAAGCTTGGGCAATATCTGCATCTAAAAGCACTAAGTTTGTCCCGGCACGACATTGTTCAACATACTTGCCTCTAACACTTCCTTCCATTGCGATTGATCTCCCTACTTTCTCACGGGCTGAAATCCCTGCACAAAACTCACCCAGCGTGGTACTTTATCACCTGTAATATTTAGGATAGGAATGTTGAAACTTCTGACAGCGGGGCGACCGACTTCACCAGCCGAAAAAGTCACATTCGTAGGTTCCGACTTACCTAAACCATAGGCACTGGCTATTTGATTAGCAAGTCGGCAGGTTATTTCAAAACTTCCCATATTAATCCTGCCACCTGCAGCCGCGTAATTCCAAGTAATACCGGGTGTTAAATTCTCTTGTTGACACATAAAGTGGGTGACTTCAAACATTTTGGCAATGTGAACGTCATATCGCCTTAAGCGTCCTCCATACGCCGATGCTGTGGTATCGCTTTCTGGTACTACAATCGATCCAAATCCTTCGTCAAAACCAAGCTCCATCGGGAGTGCTGTGGAACTTGTGAGCGGTTGACTCGCTTGAGGTTGTACGCGAGTCGGTGACATCTGTATTGGTTTGACAAATTGACTATTAGCGCGAATAAAACAACCTTGCGCCGCACCAGCAGTGTAGGTTTTTCCTACAAAAAGCCAAGGTAAACCCCTGGTATCACGGAAAGTAACACCAGCATTACCAGGAAAGCTTTCAAAACGCTGTCCCTGTTTTAAAACACCAACTACAGACCAATTAAAAACATCAAATGGAGTGGGGTTGTCAACACGCATAAATTCTTCAAAAGAAGAATTCATGCGACAATTTAACCCCTTTGGGTCTGAGTCTACTACTTCCCAATAAGTATGATAAGTTCTTCCCGTATAATCCCCTTGATTATTAGGACTTGGGAGAGGTGCAGTAGAACCCAGTTTAGCTGTTCCTAATACCAGCAGAGTTGCAAGAGAAATGGTTTTTAATTCTTTTAACATGGGTATCACTTTTTAAACACTACATTTATTGGCAATCAAAGTGCGATCGCACCCAAAATTATGAGCAAATTACTCCTCACGATCGCAAAATATCATCTACAATAACCTTATCACCATCACAGAAGTCTCTACTGAGATGACAATCTTCAAGTAGTGCAGTCCCTATGAGTGGACGACGACCCATTCCTAGCACTGCAACATCCTTTTCTACACCATTCCACAAATTAGAGGTTCTCCCAATCACTAATATCAACTTTAGCCTGTCCCAAAATCTTAGCTAAAAAGTTGGCACTGATATCACCTTGATGAGGATTGGGGATGGTAATGCGAAGGTTATCTTTCAACATGAACTGATGCCTTTTTCCCGAATATGGGCCATCAAATCCCAGTTGTTTCAGGTAATAAATTAAGTCTCGACGTTTGACTGGTTTTAAAGGAGGCATCAGGCAACTTCCTTGGTAACTGTAAGGTCGATATTATCAAGGACAGGTAAAGGAAGTTTCAGGGTGAGACTAAGTAAAATCCAGTCTTCCAATACCTCTTGCAATTCTTCTCGACAAGCTTCGAGACTTACAGCATTTGCATAGACTCCCTCACAGATAGGAATTTCTCCGTAGAAAGTCCCATCATCAGGGAAAATTTCATACTTAGCTTGCTTCATGGCAGCTTGGATGTATTTAGTTAACATATTAAAGCAATCTCCTTTAAGGTGACAAAACGAATTGGGATGATATCAAGCCAACCTTGATTAGCAATAGAGCCAAACAAAATTAGGGCGTGTCCGTTGAGATTACGATCGATCAAAAAAATTATGCTTTAGCATCAAGTTTTGCCTTCGCGGCTCGAAGCTTTTCCCAAGCAGCTTCCGTTCCTGGTATTGGTTGCCCGGCGGCAATTCGGGCAATCAGCTCGCGATTTTTTTCTTCATAATACAGCCGCAGTTCCTCAGCTTCCTTAAGAACCATTTGATACTCAGCTTCAACGGTGGCGCGATTTTCCTCAATATAAGCTAAAGCCGCGTTAATTTGTTCCTCTGTAAGGTCAAACAATCCCCTGATAAACTTAGGCGGATATTGAGCCGTCACATAGTCCATGATGTCGTAGAGGGTGATTCGCGTACCTGCGATCGTCAGTCCTCTTTCTGTACGGATGATAGCTGTTTGTTCGTCGGATATGGTTGTCATGCCTATAACCTCCTTGAAGTTATTTCTATATTAGACTAACTCTCAAAAGTCTGGCAACAATCATTAGTGTTGGGTTTATTTCCTGTTTTAGTAACGCGATCCAAATCCAAGAAACCGGGTTTCTGCGATAATTTACGCATCCTTACCGAGATTTTGAAAAGAAACCCGGTTTCTAACTCCCACGCTATCGTCCAACTTCAGCTAAACCCAGCTAACCAAAGGGGAAGCATCAACAGTAAACCGACGGAAGTGATGGCGATGCTGCTAGCTAACAAATCGCGATCGAGCTCGTAGACTTCTGCTAAAATCAGCACGGAAAGAGCTGTGGGCGTTCCCGACATCAACACCAACACGAACCTCGGATCGCCGCTCAATCCGAAATAACTAGCACCCAATCCGATCGGCACCGGCACAATTACCACTTTTAACAGCGACGGGATTAAGGGCAGTTCAAAACTTTCCCATTTCTTAATAGACCTCAGCCGGATGCCAACCAGCAGCAAAGCACTGGCAATTACCACCCAAACAGCAGTCTGCAATCCCGATTCCACTGTTTCGGGCAGGGGGATATTTCTGGTGAAAAAACCAATTAAAAATGTTCACAGCGCCGGAACTCTCAGCACGTCCCGTATCTGAGTCCACCAGTGATTTTTTTGCTCGGAGTTCCCGAAATAGCTAGCAATAAATACACCGAAACAATAAGTTCCAATAACATTGTTAGTGACGCTGTACAAGACAGCCCAGTTGTTGTTATCGGTGCTGATGATAGACGGGGTGATTGCTAATCCGACAAAGCCGATATTCCGTAACATTGCAGCTAGGATAAAACGGAACTTACCCCTGCAGAGGGTAGTTTCGGTGGCTGTATTCTTTGAGCTGTATTCGTTTTAGCTATTTGGCAGTTCCAATTTTGTAGCCATGTATTTAAGATTTTCTTAATATTTAGAACCAAAGTATTGCTGTATCATAAAATTAACTCAAACCCGCTCCACATAAGGGTTGTAAAAAGTTGTAGTCATGTACTTGATTTTCCCGCTCCAGGAAAGTCTTGCCCTGTAATGGTTTCAGAAGAAATGAATCTTATGTGCGGGGTAAGTTCCGATAAAACTAGCTTGGCTCGATCGCTTCACGGAATTTACATTTAACACAAATAAATTAACCAGAGAATTTTTGCCCTGAAAAGATGGCTTTTTGACGTGGGCCGCACTCAGCCTGCGCAATAACAGCCAAGTCAACCAAGCTAAACTCGTACTCAGAAATAACACGAATATGGCGATCGCCGGCGTAAATCCCACAGCCCCCGAAAAATCGCTTTGACGGGCTAAAACTAGAATTTGCAGTATCCCAATCTAGAAAAGAAAGTGGCTCAGCAGCTTGGGAAAATTAACTGGGATGTACCGAAACAGCAGCAGTCCCAAGCCCGTCCAGATAACTAGAGGGGTATAAGCGTGAAATAAGGTTTCAATCATAAAAATTTAACTAGACAATTTGAAATGCTTTTATCTATTAATAATAATGCTAAAATCAGTTTAAGAAATGCGAATTGTCGTTAGCGGAGTCCTCGAAGAGGAGCGCACTTGCCCGCTTTTTCGCCCTAGCTTTTTCGCAGTACAGCAGACCCGAAAATTTTTGCCCAAATTCCCGCACCTTGCAGGGCAGAATCCTCAGACTCGCAGCCCCCAATGCTTGCAGCTTTTTACCTTCACATTCACAAAACCTCTATTAATTTTACAAATGTGCGATCGAGTTATCTTGCCTTGGACGAACAGACGTGGAAGGTTTTCCTGCCGTTTCGAGCGAACGGAAACAGGGCGACACTAAAGCTGCTGATGACTTGCACTGATTAATTCAATTTCAAAGCATTAACAGGCACCTCATCCCAAGAACTAACCGTCCGCAAAGTAGCAACCCAGCCCTGCTGTTTTTGCTCTGCCGTCAAATTCTGCTCAAAGGATTTGTGGCAATCCTTCGCTTGAGTCTCGTCACAACAAGCAATGCAAGAATAAAGAATGCCCGACGGATCGATTTGCTCGTTTACCCAAATAATCACGATTTACTCTCTCAATCAAAATCTACTGTTACTTAAATTTTCCTATATTTTTGCCACTTAAGTAGGTCGGTATTAATTAACCGGAGTGGGGCCTTTTAGCTTAACAGGCTTTCCGGCCTGTTCCACACACAGGCAAGATGCCTGTTCCACAACAGATGAATTTTTTGTGGGGCGTTGCTCCTAGCCCGCCCTGAATTGTTTCGATGCCAAGGTTGCCAAAGACTCGCCCGCAACCCGGCAAATCCGCCAGTCGGGCATCACATCAGCACCGATACCCTTGTAAAATCCGATCGCCAATTCATTCCAATCCAAAACACTCCATTCCAAACGCCCGCAGCCTCTTTCAACCGTCAACTGCGCTAAATAAACTATCAAAGACTTGCCAATTCCCCGCCCTCGAAACTCAGGCAGCACGAACAAATCTTCCAAATAAATTCCCGGCTGAGTCAAAAAAGTAGAATAATTGTAAAAAAACAGCGCCCAGCCCACAACTCGACCTTCGCACTCGGCTAAAATCGCTTCAGCAAAAGGTCGATCGCCAAACAAATGATGCTCCAAATCAACGGCATTGCCAGTAACGGCATGAGATAATTTTTCGTACTCAGCTAAAGCTTTAATCAAATCAAACAGCACCGGCACGTCGGCGCGGGTAGCTGGGCGCAAAATTACCTCAGAAGACATAAATAAGTAAGTAGCACGCGACAATCCACAATTAAAAATACCACATCAAGACATTTTTAATTTGTAATATTTAATTAAGCTTTTCACCTTGAATCAGCATATTTACGGCGGGGTCGGAGTGTCCCCCACAATAATTTGAATGTTTTTCAAAATCCCAAATCTATTTTTTTTAGCTTATTTCAACCAGCCCTTCAATCGTTCCGTCACTTGAGGCCGCCGCAGTTTCCGCATTGCCTTATTTTGAATTTGACGGACTCGTTCGCGGGACAAATTGAACAAACTGCTGACCTCTTCTAAAGTGTAAGGTTCGCCGGTCAGCAAACCGTAACGCATAGCAACAATCTCTTTTTCCCGCTCAGTCAAAATACTGTCCAACACCTCCAAAATATCTTGGCGCATCATCATCTCATTCATCTGAGCTTCGGGAGATTGCGTCGCGTTATCTTCAAGAACATCCAAAAGTTCCGAACTTTCTTCTGAGCCGATGCGGTGGTTGAGAGACAAAGATTGCCGGCGTACTTGCTGGAGGTAGCGAAGCTGTTCGCAAGTAACTTCCATTTCTCTAGCAAGTTCAGTTTCAGTGGGATTGCGTTGAAGAGAACGCCTCAAATCCCGATAAACTCTTTTGAGCTTATTTAACTGTTCGACAATGTGAACCGGCAAGCGAATCGTCCGCCCTTGATTGGCAATTGTCCGGGTAATTCCTTGGCGAATCCACCAATAGGCATAGGTAGAAAATTTGTAACCCTTCTCCGGATCGAACTTTTCGGCGGCCCGATTCAAACCCAAAGCTCCTTCCTGAATTAAATCGAGAAAAGGCACGCCCCGATTGAGATAGCGTTTGGCAATCGAAACTACCAAGCGCAAATTCGAGCTGATCATTTTCCGTTTCGCCGACTGACACTGGTGGCGAAGCTGTTGCAGTTGAGTTTCGCTCACTCCTACAGCCGCTGCGAGTTCAGCTTTGGTGGGCACTCTGTCCAATTCCTGCTGCAAACGCTGTTCTAGTTCATCCAGGGCTACCAATTCTTGAACGCGGCGCGCCAACTCTACTTCTTCGGCTGCTGTCAGTAGAGGATACCGAGCCATTTCCTTGAACAAAGCTCCCACGGGATCGTCGGCAGACCAGTTGTTGTATGCTGACGAGCGAGTTACCGTGGGACGATCGATCTCGGTGTCCTCATCCTCTGCGATTGCGAATGAGGCTTCGGGTGCCACCGCAAAACTGCCTAGGTCAGATTCTGCCATATGGTGCTTGGTGTCGGTGGGATGATTTGAAAAGTATCCCTTAACTTTAACCAATTTAACCGGAAATTTCCGAAATCCAAAATCCAAAATCCAAAATCCAAAATCCAAAATCAATTAGTTCGAGCCAGTAAAGGAGCTGCCTGCAATAATTGCTGAGTATAAGGGTGCTGCGGATTAGCAAAAATATCCCTAGTCTTGCCGATTTCAACAATTTTTCCAGCATTCATTACCGCAATGCGATCGCAAAAAAATCTCGCCACCCACAAATCGTGCGTAATAAACAGATAAGTCAAATTAAATTCCTGCTTCAACTCCAACATCAGCTCTAAAACTTGAGTCTGCACGCTGGCATCCAGCATACTCACGGGTTCGTCGCAAATAATCAGTTGCGGCCGAGTAATTAAAGCGCGGGCGATCGAAACGCGCTGCTGCTGTCCTCCCGACAGTTCCCCCGGATAGCGGCGAAAGAAATCCTCCCCGGGAGTCAAACCCACCCGCTCTAACATTTGGATTACTTGTTTTTTAGCTTCGCTGGCATTAGCTAATTTGTGAATAAATAAAGGGTCAGCAATACTTTGCCCGACAGTCATCATCGGATTGAGGCAAGCGTGGGGGTCTTGAAAGATCATTTGCATTTCGCGGCGGTGCTTCCTCACAGCATCGCGGCTCAGGGCAGTTATATCTATTCCTTGAAATTCCACTTTGCCGCCAGTCGCGGTAATTAGCTGCAAAATCGTGCGTGACAAGGTACTTTTTCCGCAGCCGGACTCCCCTACCAGCCCTAGGATTTCTCCCCGTTCTAGCTCTAAACTAACGCCGTCTACTGCTTTAATTACTTGGCGATTCCTGGAAAATAACTGATCTAATAAATTGCTTTCTAAACTGTAATGTTGCTGCAAATTTGTCACTGTCAAAAGAGGAGAACTTGTTAAGTTTGCAGTAACGGCTTCAGTCCTGATTTCCTCGAATGCTAACCCTTTGTCAGAATCGGCTTGAATGTGCAAAGCTGCTTTGAGGAGCGATCGAGTATATTCGTGCTGCGGGTGTTCAAAAACGTTTTTCACCGGCCCTGTTTCTACGACTTTGCCGCCGTACATCACCGCAATGCGATCGCAATACTCGCCCACCATCGCCAAATCGTGAGAAATCAACAAAATAGCCGTTCCCCGTTCCGCGCAAAGTCTGGTTAATTCCTGCAAAATCTGGGCGGCGACAGTTACGTCCAAACTCGTAGTCGGTTCGTCCGCCACAATTAATTTGGGATCGAGCAAAAGAGCCAAAGCAATTGCTACTCTTTGCCGCATTCCGCCGCTAAATTCGTGGGGAAATTGCGACCAGCGAGACGCCGGAATTTTCACAGCTTCCAAAATGTCGATCGCCCCTTTCTTAGCTTGCTTGCGATCCAAATTCGGTCTGTGAGCTTGCAAAGTCTCGATGCAGTGTTCCCCGACAGTCATCAAAGGATCGAGACGAGTCATCGGATCTTGAAAAATCAATGCCACAGCTTCGCCCCGAAACCGTCTCAGCCGCGAGGCATTCATGTCAAACACCGACTCTCCAGCAAAACTAACTCGCCCCTCAATCAGCGTCGAATCCGGCAACAACCGCATCGCCGCCCTTCCCAAAGTTGACTTACCGCACCCAGACTCCCCAACTAATCCGAGCTTTTCCCCCGGTTTCAGCGTCAGGGAAACCCCGTCAACGGCCCAACCGGATTGGCCCCGCCGCTGAGGATAAGCTACTCGCAGATTGTCAACGAAAAATAGAGAAGAGTCATTAGTCATTAGTCATTAGTCCTTAGTCAGTGGTCAGTTGTTATTTGTTATTTGTTAGTAGTTAGTAGTTATTTGTTAGTAGTTATTGGTTATATAATCCTCGGTTGTCAGTTGTCACTTATTAATCATTGTGAGTAGTCATTGTTAGTTATTAGTCAGTATTTATTGGCAAGAGACTGAAAGTCTGTTAGTCAATGAAAGAATAATTAGCTGCAAACCGAGTTTTCTTGGTGCATAAGCCGCTCCCCCGATTACTAACTAATAACTAATAACTAATGACTAATAACTAATGACTAATGACTAATGACTAAATTTCCCTTCGCTTCAACTCCGCTCTCCGCAGTATGTAAGTAGCGGCACAATCTGCGTGGGGATGGTCTGCTAAAACTTCCGCGAGTTCCAACACATATCCGGCGATGTCCGGCCCCAGCTTCTCAGTAAGCACTTGACGTTCCCGAGAGGCGAGTTCTTGCACGCGGGCCTTAGCTTGCCAATTGGGAGAAAACATCTTGTCAATCTCAGTGTAGAATCCCAGA
Source organism: Microcoleus sp. F10-B2 (assembly GCF_036704965.1). Taxonomy (NCBI): domain Bacteria; kingdom Bacillati; phylum Cyanobacteriota; class Cyanophyceae; order Oscillatoriales; family Microcoleaceae; genus Microcoleus; species Microcoleus sp. F10-B2. The sequence goes on from NZ_JAUBTB010000078.1 coordinate 14,178, forward strand.
CTTTCGAGTATGTCCCACTCGCCGTTATCGCACCAAATGCCCCCGCACAACATACAGCGCTCTATGTAAAAGGGCACTCTGCTGAAGGGAACTTTCGCCCGCGACAAATAGTGACCGTCTTCGGGACACAGCGCTGCTTTGCTGTCGTAGGGAGACGGCGTGAATTCTATGCCGAGAGTGCCTGTCGCCTCTGGCTTCTGGGATTTGTTGTACCACTGGTTCTGCTCTTTCTGCCAAGCTTCGTATTCTCTGCCTGGAATCCAGATACCGTAACAGTTGGGACACCACTGCACCGACATACTGCCGGCTAAAGTGCCACCTTCTAAGTTGGGATGTTTACATTTTGGACATTCCACCGCTTTATTTCTCCTTGCCGTATCAATTCCCTGTTAATTCAGTTGTTAATTCTGTATCTGGGCGAGCCCTGAAGAACCAGAATTTTTTTGCAGCAGCGCGCCACAGTAGCCAATTAGCGTGTTGAGCCGCGCGATCGCCGCAGTTTGCCTCGCCTTTGCTTTCGCTGGCTGGCGCGACGCTTGCAAAAACGTGACATCTGTCCCCAATAACCGCAGTTGCTTGTGAATTTCAGTCAAATAGGACTGCTCTGGGGGTGTTTCTGAGGCGTCTAACTCATCGCTGTCAGCTCTCATAATTTGGTTTCCGAAAAATTGTTGCACTTTTCTGTATTCGATCGCCAGCGCTGCCCGATCCCGATCATCCTGTGCTGCTGTTCTTTGTAGTTGTTCTAGTGCTTGCTGTAATTCTTGGTAGCATTGGCGGCGGTCTTCGGACAATATCATGATTTTGTAAACAAATTTGTATTTATAATCAAAGTAGATACTTGCTTAAGGTTTGCTCATATTAAGGGAAGTCGTGCGTTTTTGCAGCAATTCCCTGTTTTTTGAGAACTTTTTCTGATAGAGTGCCCTGAATAAACCCTTCTGGCTCATGCTTTTAGTTTAGCGTTGCCTGTGAATGCCGATCGCCCGCTACCTCAACTGCTACCGCCAAAATATGCTTATTTTACCCGATCGACAGACCGTGGTGGCAGTGGTATCACTATATTTTCCTACCGGAGAGGGGGGGCGACTCGGAATTAGATAGGTATAGTTAACACAAAAATCGACTATTTTTTTGAATTGCAAATTGTGGCATTCAATTAGTTTAGTATAGCTAAACACATAATTTCGGCAATTCAACCGAAAACCGGCTTTTAACCATTTGTATTTCTAAGTTTTAAAGGTGTACCTCATGAACGCGAACATTCTGACTCCCTCTCCTTCGATCGATCCTGCTGTAGTTCCCGATTGGCTGCAAGAATGCCTGAACGCTCCATCGCAGCCTGATGCGGGCCCTAACCCGAATTGCTCGGCTGACAACAGCTTAATTTGTCGGGCCTTTGAATTTGCCCGCGACTTGCACGAAGGACAGTACCGCAAATCTGGAGAACCTTACATTTGCCATCCGGTAGCTGTCGCTGGAATACTCCGGTATATGGGCGGCAACAGCGTCATGATTGCCGCCGGTTTTCTCCACGACATTGTTGAAGATACAGATATTACTCTCGAAGAAATAGAACAGCGGTTCGGCGCGGAAGTGCGACAGTTGGTCGAAGGTGTCACCAAGCTTTCTAAGTTTAATTTTTCCAGCAAAACAGAGCGCCTTGCGGAAAATTTCCGCCGAATGTTCTTAGCAATGGCTAAAGATATTCGCGTCATTGTCGTGAAACTGGCAGACCGGCTGCACAACATGAGGACTTTGGAGCATTTGTCGGAAGAAAAGCAGCGCAGTATTGCCCTAGAAACCCGAGATATTTTTGCTCCCCTGGCGAACCGTTTGGGTATCGGGCGCTTTAAGTGGGAATTGGAAGATTTAGCGTTTAAATACCTGGAACCGGAAGCTTACCGCGAAATTCAGGAATTGGTGGCCGAGAAGCGGGGCGATCGAGAAACTCAACTCGCAGAAGTGACGGATAGTTTGCGAGAAAGGCTTGACAAATTAGGCATTAAATGCTACGAAGTTAGCGGCCGTCCCAAACATTTGTACGGGATTTATGGGAAGATGCAGCGCCGCCAAAAAGGGTTTAACCAAGTGTACGATATTGCTGCGGTGCGGATAATTGTAGAAACCAATGATGACTGTTATCGGGCATTGGCGATCGTCCACGATTCTTTCCGCCCGATTCCCGGCCGCTTTAAAGATTATATCGGTTTACCAAAAGCGAATCGCTATCAATCATTGCACACCGGAGTAATCGGAACCAGCGGCCGCCCCATCGAAGTGCAAATTCGCACCGTAGCCATGCACCACATTGCAGAATACGGCATTGCCGCGCACTGGAAATACAAAGAAACTGGCGGTTCTAACACAAAAGTCACCGGCGACGACGAAAAATTTACTTGGCTGCGGCAACTCCTAGAATGGCAAAGCGACCTCAAAGACGATCGCGAATATTTACAAAGCATTAAGGACAATTTATTCGACGAAGATATTTACGTTTTTACTCCTAACGGAGACGTTATTGCTCTCAATAGCGGGTCAACTCCCGTAGATTTTGCTTACCGCATTCACACAGAAATTGGCAATCGCTGCACCGGTGCGAGAGTCAACGGGCGAATGGTAACACTAGACAAGGTTTTAAAGAACGGCGATATTGTAGAAATCTTGACCCAAAAAAATGGCCATCCGAGTTCCGACTGGCTGAATTTTGTCAAGACAAACGGAGCAAAAAACCGAATTCGCCAGTGGTTGAAGCGATCGCACCGAGATGAAAACCTCGCTCGGGGGCGGGAATTGCTGGAAAAAGAATTAGGTAAAAACGGCTTGGAATCTTTGCTGAAATCTGAACCAATGCAGTCGGTGGCTCAGCGCTGCAACTACCACAGCGTCGAAGATTTAATCGCCGGTTTGGGCTACGGCGAAGTCACCCTAAATCTCGTAGTAAATCGACTGCGAGATTTAGTAAAAGTGCAGCAAAAAATTGAAGCTGCTCCCGCCGGAGGACATGAATTGCCTCAGCTAATACCTGCATCGACGACACCGAAACCAGTACCGAGTTCGTCTCCGAGCAAATCGCCGATCGCAGGTGTAGAAGGATTGCTGTACCATTTAGCCGGCTGTTGCTGTCCGATTCCCGGGGAAGCAATTATTGGAGTTGTGACTCGCACTCGCGGAATTTCGATTCACCGGCAAGGATGTTCAAATGTTGAGAGCGTACCGGGGGATCGGTTGGTTCCTGTGAGTTGGAATTCCAGCAACCGCAATGAATCTCGACCCAACACTTACCCGGTTAACATTCAAATTGAAGCCCTCGATCGAGTGGGAGTTCTCAATGATGTTTTATCGCATTTGAAGGACAACCAAGTAAACGTCCGCAGCGCTCAAGTCAAAACCTATCCCGGATTGCCGGCATTAATTGACTTGTGCATGGATATCCAGGATAAACAACAGTTCGAGCGCACTTGTATGCAAATTAAAAAGATGAGCGATATTTTGAACTTGCGGAGGCTGAGTGAAGGGACTTAAGAGAAAAGTCTTCCTATGGCAAAACTCAGCCTTAACTCGGTTATTCCTTCAGCAAAGCTGACCAACTATTTATTAATCCGGCTTCCTAAAGACGACAAATCTCAGTTTCTCGATCGAGGTGGTTACAGCATAGAAAACTGGCAACAGCTCGATCGAGATTTAAGAAGCCAGATACTTCCCCTGGAAGCGGAGCTAATGGAAAACACCAAATACGGTCATTCGATTTTAGATTTTAGATTTTGGATTTTGGATTGACTTGCGCGAGATAAATTCGGGGGCTTGAGGATTTTAGATTTTCGATTTGGGATCGATCCCACTGATCGATCGCGTGGCGGGTACCACCTTTGAAATTCGCTTGTCAAAAGTACATGATTAGAGGCCGTTTAACAGGTCTAAATGGTACGACTTTACAAGTTAAAACCGTTTGGATAGTTACCGAAAGCCTCCAAGGTACAAAGCCCTCGGATTCATCCGTGGAGGGAGAAAAAAGCTCGCCCCTCATTATTCACTTGCCCCCCGGATTCATCCGTGGGGTCAATTCTTCAATACTTCAATTCTAAAATCTAAAATCTAAAATCTAAAATCGATTGACTCCATCCGAAACCCGATTTGTTACATTAGTTCCTGATTGACAAGAGGTTAAGCCCCATGAAATTTAAACTATTTTCACAGGTAGCATTGCGAGAAGACATCCCTAAGTACGGCCTAAAAAAAGGTGCTACAGCAACTATTGTCGAGCACTACCAGATGCCTGAAGGTGAAGAAGATGGTTATAGCTTAGAGGGGTTCAATGTCCAAGAAATTACAGTTGAAGTGGCCGAGTCCCAGATTGAAGCAATAAAAGCTGCTGTTTTGCAGCTTGCTTGGAAAATATTGATTACCATTCGCCTTCCACCAGCCTGCGATGAGAGGGAGTCATCTTGCGAAGCAAAACTTGTTCTTCTTCAGAGAGAGGTGCTTCGCAAGCAGCATTAATTTTTTCTAACAGTTGTTGATTTTCGCGGCGGCGGATAAATTCTTCAAGGGCTATTTCGATCAAAAAACTCTGAGAAATTTGCATTTCGCAAAGCTTTTGTTTCGGCTTGTTCAAATAAAGATGCTGGCAATGAGATAGCAGTTTTGACAGTTGTCATAGCTTTATACCTTCATTTATTTATATGAGTCTAACTCATAGTATAGCTAACCACAATAGGGTTCAGCAAACAGGCAGAACAATGAAACCCTTTATTTGGGCGGACTGACTGGCTTTGACTCGCCCAACTTTTGCTGCAAAAACTCCTGGGCGACTTCTCCAGCTTCCTGCTGTTTCTTATCAACTTGATAATTCAGTTGCCGCATATCTTCCTCGGAGATTTTGCCGCCCAATTCTGCGAGCACTTGACGCAATTCTGGGTATTTTTCCAAAATTTGCGATCGCACAACCGGAACTGCTTCGTAGGGCGGGAAATAGTTTTTGTCATCTTTGAGAACTACTAAACCCAAACTTTGAATCAAACCGTCCGTCGTATTGCCAGCAATCACATCTACTTCTTTTTGTTGCAGCGCTTGATAAAGCAATCCTAACAGCAACTCCTTCGGTTCTTCCGCAAATTTAATCCCGTAAGTTTTAGCTAATCCGGGAAATCCATCTTCTCTCTCGTTAAATTCTGGGCCGAAACCAGCCCGGAGGTTAGGTGCAGCTTTCCCAAGTTGTGACAGAGTTTGTAAATTGAGTTTTTTGGCATCATCTCCCCGCACAATAATCGCAAAACTGTTATTAAATCCCAGCGGTTCCGTCCATTCTGCTTTAAACTGTTTGGGATATTCTTGTTTGAGGTAATCGAGGACTTTTTTGGGGTCAGAAATCGGTTTTTGTTTCAGTATGTTGGCGTAAGCAGTCCCCGTGTATTCGACGTACAAATCGATTTTACCTGCTGTTAGGGATTGATGGCAAAGCGAACCTCCGAGATTCAGTTCTCGTTCTACTTTGAGATCTGTTTTCGCTTCGATATGGCGTGCTAAAATTTCTGCGAGGATGACTTGTTCGGTAAAGTCTTTCGAGCAGATGACAACTTGCTTTTGGGGCTTAGAGGTACATCCTGCTACTGCAAGCAAGCAAAGCAGCCAGCAGGAACAGAAAAAAAAATCGTTCTTAGATATTTTCATCAGCGAACTCCGTGGTCAGTCCCACAATTATTAGCTTCTAATTTATAGCATTTCTCAATGATTTGTAAAGCCAAGATCCCCGACTTCTTCAAGAAGTCGGGGATGGAACACCATCGCACTTTACCCAAGTTCGGTTTTGTTGTTGTAACATTTATTTATAGACATGGAGGACAAAAAATGGTAGGCAGCGTCAGCGATATTATCCAGCAGCAGCGGCAATTTTTTGCGACTGGGAAAACTAAGGATGTGGATTTTCGGATCGAACAACTGAAAAAACTTAAAAGTGCGATCGAACTTAATCAATCACGAATAGTCGATGCTGTCAAGGCAGACCTCGGTCGGCCGGAATTCGAGGCTTATCTTGAAATCGCATCGATTGCCGAAGTTAATTATGCCCTCAAAAACCTCAAATCGTGGGTCAAGCCGAGAAAAGTGCCTGCTTCGATAGATCAATTCCCAGCATCAGCCCGCATTTACCCTGAACCTTTGGGCGTAGCATTAATCATCGGGCCTTGGAATTACCCGTTTCAGCTAATGATATCACCCTTGGTCGGGGCGATCGCCGCCGGCAACTGTGCATTTCTCAAACCTTCGGAAATCGCCTCGCACACCTCCGAAGTTATCGCCGACATGATATCCAAAACCTTCGATCCCGTTTATGTAGCCGCCGTCGAAGGAGGCGTGGAAATCAGCCAACAATTGCTAGCCGAAAAATTCGACCACATCTTCTTTACCGGAGGCACTAAAATTGGTCGAATTGTCATGGAAGCTGCAGCTAAAAACTTGACACCTGTCACCTTGGAATTAGGTGGCAAAAGTCCTTGCATTGTAGACTCAGACATTCAGGTTGAATACACCGCAAAACGCATTGCGTGGGGCAAATTCCTCAATGCAGGACAAACTTGCATTGCTCCAGATTACCTGTTAGTAGATCGAAAAGTTAAGCCCGATTTGATGGCAGCAATTAAAACAACTATTCAGGAATTTTACGGAGACGATCCGCAAAAAAGTCCCGACTATTCGCGGATTATCAACCAGCGGCAACTGGAACGTTTGAGTGCGTTTATTAAAGACGGAGAAATTGTTGTCGGCGGGCAAGTTAAGCCGGAAGATAGATATATTGCACCGACGGTTTTAGATAAGGTTTACTGGGATTCGCCGGTGATGCAGGATGAGATTTTCGGGCCGATTTTACCAGTTTTGGAGTATGATAATTTCGGGGAGGCGATCGCCCAAATCAACGCCCGTCCCAAACCTTTAGCTTTGTATTTGTTCTCTAAAAATAAAGAGAAACAACAGCGAGTTTTGCAAGAAACTTCTTCGGGAGGAGTTTGCATAAACGACACAGTTATGCAAGTGGGAGTAACAGATTTACCTTTTGGCGGAGTTGGCGACAGCGGCATCGGCACCTATCACGGCAAAGCAAGTTTTGACACTTTTTCTCATTACAAAAGCGTGCTGCAAAAGTCATTTTTACTTGACTTGAAATGGCGCTACGCTCCCTATAAAGGCAAGTTGGATTTGATTAAGAAAATTATCAGTTGAGCGATCGCACCTGGAGGGGCGGGTTCGCTAGCGTTTACAATATAAGCGAGATAGCCAAATCAACCCGCCCCCTTCCTGATATTATCGGTTCAGCTATTCCACGGTGAACGAGAATTTCCCGAAATTTTAAAGAATTGCTCATCTGTTTTATGAACGATTCGATCGCAATTTTTACGTTGCTCCTAAAGGACTGTTGCCCCTTCCAAAATAATTCACATTAGAAATGTCTATAATATGTTTTAGCATCTTCTCGATAAAAAGCCATTATTTATGGAACCTTTATCAAAAGAACGCTGTGCCGCCTGCCAGCCAAACTCTCCCCGCGTCACAGCTTACGAAATTGTCCACCTCAAATCTCAAATTCCCGACTGGGATTTTATCGAAAAAAATGGCATTCCCCAGTTAGAACGGACCTACAAATTCCCGGATTTCAAAAGTGCGATCGCCTTTACAAACAGCATCGGCCAAGCAGCAGAAACTGAAGGACATCACCCCGCACTGTTAACCGAGTGGGGGAAAGTTACCGTTACTTGGTGGACTCACGCGATTTCTGGACTGCATCGCAATGATTTTATTATGGCTGCGAAAACAGATGCGATCGCCAATCAATTCCCAACATAAAATCAGACTTATCAGCCGATCGTAGTTTAAGAACTTACAGCTCCCGGTACCAGCGGTGAATACCTTTGATTCGCCTTCAACAACTCCAGATTCAGCCGGTATCCGACATTCCGTACAGTTTGAATTAGGCTCGGCTGTCGCGGGTCGATTTCGATTTTTTTACGCAGAGAGAGTACGTGAGTGTCGATCGTCCGGGGGTTATCAATAGCATCGGGCCAGGCCCGCAGCAGCAAATCCGATCGCGACAGCGGCACTCCTCCAGCTTGAGCCAGCACGTACAGCAGGCTGAATTCCTGGGGAGTCAACTCGATATGTTCCTCGTGCAACCTCACTCGGCGGTGCACCAAATCAATTTTCAGCAGTCCGCAATCGAGCGTCGCCGGCGGTATCATCGTGCGGTTGCGGCGCATCAGAGCCTCCACCCTAGCCATAAACTCTTGCATCCCAAACGGTTTAGTCAGGTAATCGTCTGCCCCCGCGTTCAAACCTTCAACAATATCCGATTCCGAATTTCGCGCCGACAGCATCAAAATCAGCGACTGCTGCTGCTGTTGCAGCCAGCGGCAAAATTCCAAACCGTCCCCATCCGGCAATTGGGCATCCAAAATCACTAGGGTTGGCTGGCGGCTGAAAAATATTTCCCTAGCGTGACTGATATCCGCTGACTGGTGCACCCAGTGACCGACTTGCTGTAGATGCCAGCCCAAGAGCGATCGCAGGTGCGGATTCCCTTCAACAATTGAAATACTTGCAGATCCCACAGAGGCGAGCTTCCCTTATCACTAATGGCTACCAGGTTAACAGAGCTTTTGTCAAGGTTTTGTAACCATTGCTACTCAAGCATTAGCTCCATTTCAAGCGGTGAATACATCAAGAGTAAGAATTTTACAGATTTGGTCAATTTGGGATGCTCAGCCCGCAGAAAGGTTAAATCATTCGGGCGATGATCTTACAATGAAAATAAGACAGTGTATAGCCGATCGACCCCATGTCCCAACCGCCTGCCAAAACCGAACCCCCCGACCCAGCCCCTAGTCCCAGGAGGTTGACAAATCGCGCAAGTGAAACTAAAATTCCTCCAACCGTTCGCTCGGTAGCCGGAATACTCAGCCACTGTGACCGCAAAATTCAGCAACATCCCGACTCAATTAAACGCACAGCGAATTATCTAGGTGCGCGCAAAAAGTCGAGCAACTGCATTGCCACGAGTGAAATTTTTTATGGAGGGTAGCCTGTTGAGCAGGGTAAAAACTTTTATTTAGAAATAGCCTCAAGCTGATCCGCTCAGCATCAATCGAGTCCATTCCTAAATCCCGCCGTCATTATACAAACCACAAAGGATTTCAACCTCACACCATGCTACAAGACACCCAAACAATCCGGCACTACCAAAAACTCACCGACGCCCTCGTCGAAATGTGGAATAGAGGTTATCGCTTCGATGACCTGCGACTTTACTTAGACGGCTATTTAGCAGCCCTGCGACATTCCAACGGTCTGGAACCCTATCTGATTCACAGACTAGAGGAAGAAGCAGCGCGTTATATTCACGACCCCTCTAATTTTGCAATGCCACAGACACAAACTGAATCAGACTACTATTAATACCAATTTCGGTTTAATAAATCTGCTGATTATTGGGTAATTGGTAATTGCCTTTTTTGATACTAACAGCTACTACCAGAATGATTGAAGGGGTCAGAAAATCCGGTTTTGGTATAAGAGTTCAGTCAGGAAGTGGCAAGCTGCAGTTTCAAAATTGATGTTTAGTAGGGCGGGCCGTGTCCGCCCTACTGTTGTTAAAGTTAGAATTTTGGGAAAGTTTTGAGTTCGGAACTCAGATTTTTTAAGTCTGTAACTCACAATTTGAAACCGACAATTTAACACTCAAAACTTTCTTTGTCCTTTCCCTTCGTTTTATTTAAGAAGCCAAAGCGACTTCTACAATTTCTTGCAATTCGCCCTTTTGATACATCTCGATCATAATATCCGAGCCGCCAATAAACTCGCCGTTGATATAGACTTGGGGAATTGTCGGCCATTGGGAATACTCTTTAACGCCTTGACGAATTTCCTGGTCGGCCAAAACATCAACAGTTTCGTAAGGCACTCCCAAAGTATTGAGAATTTGCACCACAGTATTAGAAAAACCGCACTGGGGCATTAACTTATTGCCCTTCATAAACACCATGATTTTGTTTTGCTTAACCAACTCGTCTATTCTTTGATGTGCTGTTGTACTCATTGTAGGTCCTAATATTGTTTGAAAATTTTTAAACGTGGACTGACGCAGAAACCGGGTTGTTTAGGAAAATTTCTCGTTACAGCCATAGATTCCGGTTCAAAAACCCGGTTTCTGTGGTTTTTGTGCGTAAGTGGAGCAGTTGTATTTCAAGCAACTCTTGACACGAACACAAACGTGTGATCACTAGCAACTCAAAAATTAAGCAACTTGATTCTTAGCTTCCCATTCTGCGGGAGTTAAAGTTTCCAAGCCCAAAGCGTGGATGGCTTCACTAGCCATTGCCTGTTTGAGAGCGCCGTAGACCAGTTGGTGCTGCTGTACTCGGCTTTTTCCTTCAAAAGCGGCAGAGACTACTCTCGCCTGGTAGTGGTCGCCGCCGCCAGTCAAATCGTCAACTTGTATTTTAGCGTCGGGCAACCCTGCCTTAATCATTTCTGCTACTTGAGACGGTGTAACCATTGGTTTCTCTGATAAACGGCTGTAATTGAGATTTTAGTGGAACTATTTTGTCGATGAGCTCGGTTGACTGCTGGCAGGCCGGGGATAGGGCGCATCCACAAAACCCAATTCCAGTAACTGCTGGTAAGCTTTCTTGCCCAAGTCGCGAGTTGGTTGCTGCGATCGAATAATCTGAATCAGCAGGGGCACAGCCAGTTCAGGTTTATTTTGCGCCCGGTGTACCAACGCCAGCCGGTAGGTAGCTTCGTCGCGCATTTGGGCTGTTTCTACAGCTTTGGTGCGGTGGCTTTCGGCCAAGCGGATGTCAATTCCGGCAAAACTGCTACCCAGTTGTTGGTAGAAGTTGGAGAGTTGATTGAAAATCTGGCGGGATTCTTGGAGTTTTTGACTGGCGAGTGCGTAATTCTGATTGGAAATAGCACTGCTGGCTTCTGTCATCAAACGCTGGCCTCCCTGGACACTCAGCAGGCTGCTGTCTTGCGTTAGAGGGCGGAGATTGTTGGGGTCTGTGGGGTCGTCGGCAGGTTCGACTTGCGGTTGGTTCTCTGGCGCAGAAGGTTGTTGTGCTTGGACTTGGAGCGGTTGCAACAGGGTAAAAGCTGCGATCGCCCCGATCGTAATCCGGGCAGTGGAGCGAAGCCAGCAAACAGTTCCAGAGTATACCATGAAATTACTTTGCGCCTGTGCGCTTTAAAAAAATATTTAGCTTGAGCCGATCTTACCATTGGCGATCGCAACCGGCTAAGTGTAAACCAAATTTGTTGAAATGTCAAAGGGTGCGATCGGGCAAAAGGCTTTTTAGGAAAAATTCAAGTAGAGACTTGACAGTAGGTTCTCATAGTGAGAACATAGAGGTGTCGTGTAAAAAACGGTACTGGAATGAGGCTAATTTCCAAGAAAAATCTGGAGAGTGCGATCGAACCCTACGGTGATGTCCCAAGTGCGGTCGCAGCCTGGTGCAAGGTCATGGAAGACAACGATTGGAAATCGCTAGAAGAGATCCGACAGGGGTATTCTAAATCGGTCGATCAAGTCTATGGATATACTATTTTTAATATTAAAGGTAAACATTATAGATTAATTGTACAAATTAACTATAGCACCGGATATGTACTTTTTAAGAAGTTTTTAACCCATGCCGAATATAGCAAAATTAACTGGAATGATGAAGATGAAGTCAAGCAGAAAATAGGTTTATTTCCCCCTAAATACATCGGGAAATCCTTACAGATTTCCTGATGTATTCAATCAACAAATCAAAAACATTCAATCCAATGGTTAAAAGCATGACACCGAGAAACAAACACCCACCTCGGAGAAACTTCAGGACAATATTATTCCTGCTTTCTTCTTTTTGTTGTCATAAATAATTGAATGAACTATGAACATCACAATTGAAAAAATAGCTTACGGTCAACTGCTGGCGAAATCGCAGCCTAAGCCCATCCTGAACGAAGAAGATTACGATCTTGCCCTCGTAGAATTAGGATCTCTGATGTCCCAGGAAGAATTAACATTAGAAGAAGAAACTTTACTGAGTCTCTGGGGGCTGTTGATCGAAGAATACGAATCAAAATATTACCCAATTCCAGAAGCGACTCCCCAGGATGTTCTATTGCATCTCATGGAAGTTCGCGAACTCAAACAAGCCGATTTAGTGGGCGTGATTGGTTCCAAAGGAGTAGTCTCTGAGGTGGTTAATGGGAAACGGGCGATTAGCAAAGCGCAAGCTAAGGCGCTGGGAGAATTTTTTAATATTAATCCTAGCGTGTTTATTTGAGCGTGTTTATCTGAAAAACTCGCCGATCTCGAAAAAGACTCGGCGGTTGAAACCGCTAGCAACGCGATCGCACAAACTAGGTCCGACGCGGACTGATGGAAAAACTACCGCTGTTAGTTACAGTTTCAAACCCCTCATGGTAAAAACATCCCTGACGGCTTATAAATATGTTTGATAAATAGACATCAAAGTCAAACAGGAATATTTCTGATGGTACAACCAAGCAAACCGACCTCCGAGACTCTCCAAAATTATCAAGGAATTGGAGTTCCAGAAGAAAGTCTGGCAGTGATTTTGCAGCGCGGCGGCGATGAATTGCTGCTGTCAAAAGCGGACGATCGCTTTACAGTCCGCCCCTCACCAACAGCATCAGCCTCAAACGATTGGGCTGCAACAACTGGGGCAAAACTCAACCGTCGCGTCGGCCAAAGCAATCTCGATGAATATCTCGTTGCGCCCTCTAACCTAGAAGCAGCAATGCAAGCAGCCCGCGCCAGCGATGCTGTAGCTTTTGCCAGCCACGTCTATTGCCCCGCGAACAATCCGAGTACATTCTTTTATTTAACCGACCAAATTACGATTCAATTTGGCGAACAAGTAGATGAACAATCGCGAAAGGCGATCGCCAATGCAGCAGCTTTAAAAATAGTCCGACCAGTAGAAGGAATTCCCAACACGTTCGTCTGCGAAGTCACCAAACAAGCAACAGAAAACCCGGTCAAAATTGCCAACCGCCTGACAAGATATCCAGAAGTTCTCGTAGCGGAACCAAACATTTTAGTAGAGACGCAGCAGCATTACACGCCCCGCGATCCGCTTTATCCCAAACAGTGGTATCTCAACAACAAAGGCGGCAACCAACTTGTCGGCGGCGCTCAAATTTATGCCGAACCAGCTTGGGACATGACTCGCGGAGTTCGATCGATCGTAATTGCGATCGCCGACGATTCAGTTGACATCACCCACCCAGATTTTCAAGGCCAAGGCAAAATTGTCTCACCCATCGATTTCAAAGAGGGCGATACCTCCCCGATGCCAGTAGCCGACTCAGACAACCACGGCACAAGTTGTGCGGGCGTCGCCGTTGCAGAAGAAAACGGCAAAGGCATTGTCGGCGTCGCCCCCGGCTGCGCCCTGATGCCCATCCGTACCAGTGGTTTTCTCGATGACAATTCTGTCGAAAAAATATTTAATTGGGCGATCGAAAAAGGGGCCGCCGTCATTTCTTGCAGTTGGGGGCCTTCAGCAGTTTACTATCCCCTTTCCCTGCGGCAGAGTGCGGTCATCACCAAAGCAGCAACCCAAGGGCGGGGCGGCAGAGGCTGCGTTATTCTGTTCGCTGCGGGCAATGCCAACCGCCCAGTCAACGGCACTGTTAACGAGAAAGGCTGGCCCAACAACGTCTTGGGCGGTCAAACTAGATGGCTGGCAGGATTTGCCGTTCACCCAGACGTAATTGCCGTCAGCGCTTCCACTTCCCTCAACAAAAAAGCAGCCTACAGCAATTGGGGCACCAGCATCTCGGTTTGCGCCCCCAGCAACAACGCGCCGCCGGGCACTTGGTTGCCGGAAACCGGATTTATCGGCACGCCGCCGGAGGTGACGCAGTATTTGCCAGGTTTGGGGGTGTTTACTGCCGATCGAGTGGGCGATCGGGGCTACGACTGGGGGGACTATACTGATACTTTTGGCGGTACTTCCAGCGCCACTCCAGTAGTCGCTGGGGTTGCAGGGTTGATACTTTCGGCTAACCCCCGTTTGACGGCGCGGGAAGTGCGGGGAATTCTCGAACAAACTGCTGAAAAAATTGTCGATCCCGATCCCGATCCCCAGTTGGGCAATCGCCTGGGAAATTACGATCCTAACAACGGTCGCAGCGATTGGTTTGGTTACGGGAAAGTGAATGCTTTTAAAGCTGTGCAAGCTGCGGTGAGAAAGGGCGGCGGCAATCCGAATATCGGCGGTTCGGTGTTCAGCGATATTTCTGGACATTGGGCACAGAAGTTTATTGAAGCTTTGGCTGCAGCGAATATAATTAGCGGTTTTCCTGACGGTTCTTTTAGACCTGATGACAGTTTAAACCGTGCTCAATATGCGGCGCTGTTGGTGAGTGCGTTTAGTCCGATTCCGAGGATGCCGGCTACAAATTTTATTGATGTTTCTGCTAGTTTTTGGGCGAGAAGTGCGATCGAACGGGCAAATCGGGGGGGGTTTTTGGCGGGGTTTCCGGGGTTGAAGTTCGGCCCGAATCAGAATTTGACTAAGAGTGAGGCGATCGTGTCTTTGGTTAACGGTTTGGAACTCAAGGGCGGCAATCCTGATTCTTTGAAAGTTTACATCGATCGCTCTCAAATTCCTAATTTTGCTTTGAGTGCGATCGCCACAGCAACTGCTTTGAAGATTGTGGTTAATTATCCTTCCCGCGATTGGCTTTCGCCGCAGCGGGATATTACCCGCGCTGAGATTTCGGTTTTGATTTACCAGACTTTGGTGGCGATTAATCGGGCAAAGGCGATCGATTCTCCTTACATTGTCTAATGGCAATAGGTTCCTCGTGAGGACTAAACTTCTCACGAGGAACCTATTTTATTGTGGCAGATTTTAAGCTCGAAAATCTCCCAAAGCTTTCAATGCAAACTGTGGCAAAGCCAACATCCGTCGCCACCGCCAAGGTTCTTGATAAAGTCGGTACAACCATTCTAAATGATTGTCGCAAAACCAAGCCGGCGCGCGGTCTTTTGTTCCCGCCCAAATATCAAAACTGCCACCAACTCCTACCCAAATTGACTGAGGACAAAGGTGTCGGTGTTCGGCAATCCAAAATTCTTGGCGCGGCACTCCCAAGCCTACAAAAATTAGTTTGGGCTGCATTTGTTTGAGGCTTTCACGGAAGTCTTTTTCTTCATCTGCGGAAAGATAACCGTGTTGAGAAGCAATCGACAATCCGTTAACTTTTTGCTGCCAAGTTTCTGCCGCAGCAGCCGCCACTCCCGGGGAACCTCCAAAGAAAAATAGTGGTTCCGAATCCGGCAATTTTCCCGCTTGTTGCAGCAGCGATTCTGCTAATTCAATCCCCGGATAGCGCTGTGCCTGTTTGCCTCGCAGCCGCAAGTACAGCACCACTCCCGAACCGTCGGGAATCACCAGTTCCGCTTTGCGGATTACATCTGCTAAAGCCAGATTTTGCTCGGCTTGCATCGCCATTTCAGCATTTAGCGTCACGACGTGACTTCCTAACCCTTGATGCAGGCGCTGCATCAGCCAACCTGCATAATCATCTAATATGTGAACTGGTAGTCCCAGCACAGAAAATTGCGGCTGCGATCGATCCATATTTTTTTTTGAGATTCCTACACACCTAGTTATTTAAATTAGCTTAGATTGGCGATCGATGCTAGACCACTTTTGGACGCAAAAAACCCGGTTTGTGCCACCAAGAGTCTGTTAAGTCATCGTTCGGTGGCCCAGAAACCGGTTTTTTTGTAAGCGAGGGATCGCGCAAGTTCATTAGAGTTGGCAAGCCAAGTGCGATCGCTCATTAGTGTTCGATTTTTTTGACAGAGCCGTCGGCGTACCATTCCATAGGTACGAGTTCAATTTTACCATTAATCTTCACTGTAGAGTAGACAATTTTTACGAAAGGAACGCTGTTGTTATTGTTGTTGCGGCTGGACATGGCAATCACCTTGTTGTGTTTGCAAAACTTGAGAAATAGTCTGAACTCTGATATATTTAAAAGTCTATTCACCCCCATTCGGCTCGCATCAGGAAAAACAAGGAAAACGAAATGGCGATCGCAAAAACCCAGCGGCAAACCAAGTTAGATTATTACTACCAGCAAATCAAAAACATCATCCTCAAGCGCCAAAATCCAATTACTGGTTTGCTGCCGGCGAGTACCGCCGTTAACGCCCACGGCGACTACACCGATGCCTGGGTGCGCGACAACGTGTACAGCATTCTCGCGGTTTGGGGTTTGGGTTTAGCTTACCGCAAAATTGATGGCGATCAGGGCCGAACATTTGAACTGGAACACAGCACCGTCAAACTGATGCGCGGCTTGCTGTTTGCGATGATGCAGCAATCGAGCAAAGTAGAACGTTTTAAAAATACTCAGTCGCCCCTAGATGCCCTGCACGCTAAATACAATACTCAAACTGGAAGTATTGTTGTCGGTGATGACAAGTGGGGACATTTACAGTTAGATGCTACATCTATATATTTGTTAATTCTTGCTCAAATGACGGCTTCCGGCCTGCACGTAATTTTTACAATAGATGAAGTCAATTTCGTGCAAAATTTAGTTTACTACATCGGTAGAGCCTACCGCACGCCGGATTACGGAATTTGGGAAAGAGGTCATAAAATCAATCGCGGCAATGCAGAATTGAACGCCAGTTCAGTTGGCATGGCCAAAGCAGCGCTGGAAGCAATAAATGGGTTAGATTTGTTCGGTATTCAAGGTTCTCAAGCGTCAGTTATTCACGTTTTGCCCGACGAAATTGCCAGAAGTCGCATAACTTTGGAATCGCTTTTGCCTCGCGAATCTAGTTCAAAAGAAGTAGATGCGGCTTTACTGAGTGTGATTAGTTTTCCGGCTTTTGCTGTGGAAGACCGAGAATTAATAGAACGGACTAGAAATAAGATTATTGACAAATTGCAAGGAAAATACGGCTGCAAGCGGTTTCTGCGGGACGGACACCAAACAGTTTTGGAAGATGCGGATCGCCTGCACTACGAACCCACAGAATTAAGGCAGTTCGAGCACATTGAATGCGAGTGGCCGCTATTTTTCACTTATTTATTCTTGGACGGCCTATTTCAGGGAAATCAAGCTCAAGTGCAAGAGTACCAGCAGCGTTTGGAATCTCTAGCAGTCGATCGCTCTGGTTTGCCGCTACTACCCGAATTGTACTACGTCCCCGCCGAAAATATAGAAGCAGAAAAGTTACATCCCCGCAGCCAACAGCGTTTGCCCAATGAAAATATTCCCCTCGTTTGGGCGCAAAGTCTGTATTTTCTCGGTCAATTGCTAAACGAAGGATTAATCGCAGTTGGCGATATCGACCCGCTGGGAAGGCACCTATCAGTCGGCCAACACAGAGAACCTTTAGTGCAAATTGCACTGTTAGCTGAAGACGAAGATTTGCAAGCAGAATTAGCCGCTAACGGCATTGCGGCGCAAACTCCAAAACAGGTAGAACCAATTCAAGTCCGCCAGACTAAAGAATTATCAGCTATTTACACCCAAATTGGACGCAACGACCAATTATGTTTAACCGGCCGCCCCGTGCGCCGTCTGCGGAGTTTAACAACTTCTCGGGTGTTTAAAGTTCGCGAAGAGGCGATCGTATTTCTCCCCTCGTTTTTGGACAGACAAGAATTTTACCTAACTCTAGATTACCATTTTCTAGTATCTAAAATCAAAAGCGAAATAGCTCACATTCACCGCCACTGGTATCAGTTGGGACGCCCTACGGTAACGCTGATGTTGACTCATACCATGCTGGAAACCGGCCGGGAAGCGCTGCTGGAATTAATGAAGGAACTCCGCGACGGACTCTCAGAAAATACGCCTGTAAAACTGGGAAATCTCAAGCAGTTAATGCTGACCGCTGGCACCGAAAGAATTGATTTCATGCACGATTTTGAATTTACCGAATCTCCGGTGACAGGTGCAGTAGAAACGCGCAGCTATCTAACTTACAATCCTGAAAAAACTTGGCCTTTGGGTCACACGCAAGAATTTAAATTAGAGTGCGAAACTAATACTCAATTCTTGCTAACTAGCTTGCGCGATTCAGAAAATTTGTACGAACAAATTGAGTTGCTGCACACGTTAGTTCGCCTCAAAGGATTAAATTTTGATACAGAATTTGGAGCTTCAGAACAAACAGTGAAAGTTGTGGATTTGCTCAACGAAGTTTATACAAAAGCTGGAGAAAGTTCGCAATCAAAAATCCAATGGGCAGTCATCCGCCATGCCGCAGGATTGCTGGACAAGGTTGATATCAGCTTATCCGATGCGGTGACAGATATTTTGGTGCGGCAAAAACAGATTGCTGTGGGGAAAGCCTACAGCGAAGATTCGATAATTTCGCGACCAGGTTCTTACACGGAAGTGATGGACAAAATTCGCCAATTCTGCGGAGAAGATATTCGCGATCGAGTTCTCACCCAAGAAATTCTAATTTACCTAAGCGTCCTAATTAAAGCAGAACCGCAATTATTTAAAGGTCTGCTGACACTGAGAGTTAGCTACTTTATTCTGCTGTTAACAAGCGAATTAGCCCGCGAATTGGGAGTGACCCAAAATGAAGCTTACGAACATTTAATGCAGCTAAGTCCCTTTGAAATCAAAAATCGCCTGCGCCAAGTGTTGACAGAATACGAGGAAATGAATCAAATCCTCAAACAGCAAGAATCCCTGCGTGTCAAACAGCCGGAAAAAGACATTGAATGGGTAGTAGCGCCAGTTTCCGAAGAACCGCAAATGCCTGGGGGAGGATGGCGCCGGAAGCGGCAAATGGAAGGTACTGTCAATCGCGTACCGAAGGATTTTTATCCGAGTGTTTGGGGACTCCTGCGGCACTGCAAAGGCTTGATAATTGGCGACAAATTAGAGCGGCGCAATCGGTTAGATAGCCATATCATTTTATCGGAAATGACCCCAGGTGAAAAGAATTTTGCGCTACAAATCGAGCATTTGCTGAATAAGATTGTCGCACCGGAATATCGACAAGTCAATATTGAGGCGCTGATGGAGTTGGCGGCGATCGCCCAGCGTAACCCAGATTTGCAAGTAGAAGAATACATCGTTTTAGATGTATTAGTCGGTCACGCAGTGCGTCTAAATTGGCTGGGTAAACACCAGGAAAGATCCGATAAATACGACGAAGATAAAGCGGCGGCTTGGCAAGCTTTTTACAATACTTCGCCTTACGTTTGCGCGAGTCACGTACTTGATGCTTTCCGGTTCTTGACGAAGTTTGGATAGATCGTTCGGCGGTTGAAACCGCTTCTTGTCAAACGAAGTCCACTCCAAGCGGACTAAGAAATAAGGGAGTAAGCTTGATTTTGTCTCACAGTTTTGCCCTGGGGGGGTGACGACCCGCCCCAAACCCATAGTTAGTAAGGATTGAGCCAACTTGTGGTAAAAAAAGATAGGCAGCAGAGTTGTTACACGCTTGCCTATCCAAAAAAATAATGATACCAAGATTCTACCAGACCCCTAAACAAAAATACCTGACGCCATCTCAGTTTTTGGTGATGACAATTTTGCTATCCTTGATGCAATCAGAAAAACAAGTCAGATTAGAGCGGCTCTCCCGAGTATTTCCCTGTCTAATTACAGCCGAAAGTCGGCGACGTAAATTACAAAGATTTTTAGATTTACCTCACTCGGGCGATCGAATTAATTTGGTTCCCATTAATTACTTATTGGTTGA
>NZ_JAUBTB010000079.1:0-33121 GCF_036704965.1 Microcoleus sp. F10-B2
CAATCATTTGAGGTTTTGGCAATTCTGAATTTCTTTGAAATGAAATCTGCTTGAATATCTGCGGAATGTGGGTTTTATCTTTGCCAACCTCAAAACTTGCTAATCCTGCAAAAGCTGGTGTAATAAAATCAGCTTGGTCTTTATTAGAGTTACCGTCACCCCTCTCAAACACGAACTTATCAGCCCCACTGCCACCCTTCAATGTGTCTTTACCAGGCCCACCGATTAGTATGTCATCACCGGAAGCATTGAGACTGCCATCACCTTCTAACACATCGTCACCTGACCCCCCGATCAGTGTGTCATTTCCACTATCCCCAACAAGTTTGTCGTTACCGCTTTCTCCAACAAACTTATCATCACCGGAGCCGGTGTAACGACTCTCACCTAATCCCCGATTTATCCCGTCAGCACCATCTATTTCGTCGTTCCTAGAAGTGGCGATAACTATGTCGTTATCTTGGTTGTCTTTGGCTCGACTAATCAGGAAACTTGGTTTCAATGTTGAAAGATTATCAGATTTAGCATCTGTTGGCTGAGGATCGGGTACAAAAAGAATTCCTTCATGGCGATTATCGCGTATTTCCAAAGTGCCAAAGTTATTGATGGGTAAGTCATCGATTGATTCATAAGCCTTAATTCCGAATAAAGAACCTATTTTATCAGGTTCGTCAACTAGGTTGGTAAAGGTTTGTACAACCCAACCGTGTTCATCACCAACATCAACTGACCTTAACAAACGATTACCAAAATCAATTTGAAATGATTCCTGTGCTGTAGCAGCAAAGTCTTGATTTCCTGCAAAGCTACCTGAACCAACAAAGGCTCTGGAAAATTTAGATGTGGCAGCAAATCCCTCAAATGCGTCTTTACCAGGATTGCTTGCATCAAAATCATACCCGCCGACCAGGAATAAATTAGATTCTGAAGCCGGATCGAGTGCTGTAATAGTTCTCACACCAGTGTTGTTAGGTGTTATTACATCTTCCGATCTGCGGTTTTTACCTGTTTTGTAAATTCGACCAATTTCACTACTGAGTAGCGAACCAAGGCTGTGACCAACTAAATTAAGGCTTTCTAAAGCTTTTTGAACATCAATGCCATATTCATCCCTTAAAATTTTAACAGCATATTCAGCCACAGAGGAAATCCAGCTACCAGCGAACCAGTTACCTATACCTCCGCTCTCCCCAAAACTACCGGGACTGAAAGGTGCAGTATTATTGGATGCTTCTCTCCAGTCAAGAAGCAATACTCTGTCATTGGGTCTTTCCTTCTTGATCGCTTCTGCTATGTCGTGCAGATCCCCGCGATTTATCTTTACATCTTCAGCTTTTGAATCGTCAATGGGTTTGATTTCTCCCAGCCTAATTTTATCTTGTAGTTTTGCGAGTTCCTCCTGATTGTCAGGTTGATCGTCAGAGCTATCATTCCAACCATGCGTAACTACCCAGGTTTGATTGGGATTAACTGGGTTGTTAATTTCCTTGAAACCTACTTTTCGTTCACTGGGACGCTCTTTTACTGCATCAAGTAACACTTGACCTCTTGGATCGCCCCCTGTAACAGTTTTTACAAATTTGAGATTCTGCAAATAACTGGGATCGTTAGATTGAACTGGAATGCTTGCATAAGGCCCTTCTAAACCCGTTGTGACATTAATTTTAGGATTGCCGAAACCAGGAATGCCTATATCAACAGTGTCATTAGCTGGAGTACCGTCTGGTTTCCGCAAAGTTACCTCAGTGGTTCGACTCTCTCCAGGCGATAAACCAGTAAACTTATCTTGTGAAATTCCCGCAATAAAGCCAGCATTATCCTGAATAGGAAGGACGTTAATCTGACTTGCAACACTTTCTAATCCTTGATTAATCGCCTCTATCAAGTTGGAACTGTCGGTACTCAATTCTGTGACTGCACCAAATCCTAATTCACTAACCAAGTTTTCGTAAGTGTCAATTTGATCGCTTGTAACTGCAAAAATTGGCACGATATTGGCGCGAAGCAAGGCTTGACGGACATCCTCAATAGCCGGATAGTCTTCCCCTGTTCCTGGCGGATTGCCGTCAAGAATAGCATCAAGATTATTGGGTGTCGTAATGTCTGCCACGATGCCATCGCCAGCTTCGTGAAATGAAGCGTCTGTAGCGACTACGACAACGCGCCGCGTGTTGTCTCGGAAGCCAATTTGAGTAGTGTGGCGAGCCGTTTGCAGTAGAGCTTCCAGTTGTGCTTCAGGACCATCGTCACCGGACAGGATAGTGAAATCGCCTATGACTGACTGTGGCGCGGCTGGATCTGTAGTTAGTGGTAAATCGGTGCGGTAGACGTAATCACCAACATCGCCTAAATCACCAACTGGCTTATCAACAAATGAACCAACACCAAATCTAGTATCAGATTGCTCCTCTGTCAAAGAGCTGACTAGATTGGGGATCAGCTCCCGCACTGTTTGTATGTCATCTTGAAACGACTCCGAAAGATCTTGAAGGAGGAAAACATCAAGTGGAAGCTGGGTTGATGGCTGCTGTACCTGAGCGGCTGTTCGCGAAGTGGAAGCACTGCTTGGTTTCGGAAAAATAGATG
Organism: Microcoleus sp. F10-B2; assembly: GCF_036704965.1. NCBI lineage: Bacteria > Bacillati > Cyanobacteriota > Cyanophyceae > Oscillatoriales > Microcoleaceae > Microcoleus > Microcoleus sp. F10-B2. Next base: position 2,587 of record NZ_JAUBTB010000079.1, read on the forward strand.
CAGCAGTGACTTCAGGAGCAGACTCCCCAGGAACTGTAACAGTTATCGGTATAGTTAGTTCGTCATCAGGTACAAGAAACACATCAACGGTTTCCGGGTTCACCACTGTTCCGGGTCTGCTGGATATTATGCTGCTCACTTCATTGTCTACAATTTTGAGAGTGGCAGTCTTTTGAGTACCGATCGCCGCTCCGCCTGTCGGATTAGCTAAAGTCAAATTAACTGTTTCAAGTCCTTCTCTCAAGTCATCATCAAGGATGGGAATAGCTACCGTTTTTTCTAGTTCTCCATCGGCAAAGTTGACCGCAATAGGAGTATTTATATAATCCTGAGATGCAGTGGCAGTACCGTCAGTCAAGTTAATTGTAGCGCTCACTTCTCCAAAACTTCCACCGCTTCGGCTTACAGTCACCGTTAAAATGGGGATGTCTACTTCCAGAACGCTAAATTCTGCGGCAGCAAAATCTAAAGTACCGGGTACTTCGTCGTCAACAATTGTTAAAATTGCACTGTTTTGAGAGCCGATCGCTGCACCACCTGTAGGGTTGCTCAGGCTCAAGCTGACTGACTCATTGCCTTCGGGCAAGCTGTCGTCAGTAATAGGAATAGCTACGGCCTTTTTGATTTGCCCATCGGCAAAGTTAACAACGATTTGACTGTTGTCATAATCTTGTGGAGCAGTTGCAGTGCCGTTAGTCAGATTCACTGTTGCACTGACTTCTCCAACGCTGCTGCCGATGCGCGTTACAGTGACAGCAACTATTGGCGTACCGTCCTCAACGCCGCTAAATTCAGCAGCGCTAAATGCTAAAGTGGGATTCCCTTGAACTAAAAAATCACTGGCATCTATTGTGCTGTTGTTAATTCCTTGCAATACTGTCAAAACTTGACCAGTTGTTTTATCCGCAATGACTGTGTTGCCCCCATTATTGCTGATAGTAAGATTGTTAAAATTTAAGCTTCCATTTAATAGAAGCTTGTCGGCTCCATCTTGGTAGTCAGTAATAACATCTGAACCATCTCTGTTTTGCTGTACGATAAATACATCTGCTCCTCCGCCACCTGTGAGAGAGTCAGCACCGCGATCGCCCGACAAAGTATCATTCCCATCTTCACCAAACAGGTGATCGTTATCTCTACCACCTCTGAGGGAATCATTCCCAGCTCCACCTGCGACCCGATCTTGACCTTTATTTCCTAGAATCGCCTGCTCATCAGCGACTCCCTGCACCGTATCGTTACCGTCAAGTACCCACAGGCCATCGGGAAAAGGTCCCAGTTGTAAGGGTGACAGGGGGATCGATTCCGAGCTATTGTCTCCAACCAAACGTAACAAGTCAGATTGACTATCAGGTGTTAATGCCATAGTTTTATTCTTACCTCAAATTTACTTTGTCTAAACTGGTGAAAGCAGGTTAAAAAGATGGGTTTTATACATCTTTTACCTGTTTATTGAAATTTTTCTTTCGCAAGCGATCGCCCTAACTTTTATGCAAAAATCAGCTATTGATTACACAAGCAAAAGTTTTGCATAGCAAAGCTTTGGCCGATCGCACTCACACAGAACTCAGTCCGCAGAAGGCGCATTGCTGCCTCCCATTTATTTATCAGGGGCAAATCCCGAAAATTATGCAAAAACCAGAAAATAAATTAAAAAAATTACCGGCAGTACCCGATACTAGAGTCAAAGTGAGAAATTTACCAAAGTTCAGCCTTACTCCCTGTCAGGTCGCTAACTGTAGTCAGTGACGGCTCAAAAACTCTCCCACAAAGGTTTTGACTGGTAAATTGCATTACTTGCGCTTCGGCATTCACTTATCATACGCTAGCTGAGTCTGGTAATAACCTGACATACATCAGGAGTTATGTTAGAATTCCATCAGGAAATTTAGAGACACCCATCTATGGCATCCACAAACGATCGCTTCGTCGAGGCAGAAAGCCGCTGGGACTTAAAAACTCTGTACTCGGACTTGGCCGCCGTTAAGGGAAAGCCTCTCACCCCCGTAGAAAAGCTGCATCTGCGGGGGTTGCTTTGTGGCTTCAGTCCCGCTGAAATCGCCGAAAAGCTGCAAAAGAATCCCAAGGGTGTTGAAACTGACCTGTGTGCCACTATTTATAAATACGTTAAAGCCTTTGTGGGTAAAGGCATTGAAAAGATAGAAAACTGGAGAAATATTGCTGAATGGCTTGAGGATGCTGGATATAAAACTAAGCCACCGGCTAAATTCCCTATTCAAGACGGTTTATCTGAAAATAGTAAAGTCAATGTAACTAATATAACTTTTGAAAACAATCAAATAAAAATTGGTGTATACCTACAAATAACTGTACCGCTACCTTCAGAACTCTCAATAGAAAATCTAGACATCAACGATAACAACGCTAACTAAAATTTTGCCACAAATCAACAGATTGGTAGGGTGAAGCGACTAAAATCAGGAAGGGCGATCGCACCTTTACCCTATCTCGCGGGGCGATCGCACACTGCATTTCTCACAAAAGGGCGATCGTACTTCTCTTGTGCTACTATTCAATGAGAGCGTCAGTCACTAAAAAACATGGCAACAATTACCCTTCAAATTCCCGACGAACTGGCTCAACGTCTAGAACCTCTGCAAAATCGCTTGCCAGAATTGCTTTGGCAACTTCTAGAACTCACTAAAAAGCCCACAACTATTGAGCCGGAAATCCCAACTCAGACGGCCGATATTCCTACAGTTTATCAAGAAGTTCTTGACTTTTTGATAAAGAGTCCAATTCCACAAGACATTGTTAATTTTAAGGTTTCACAACAGGCTCAAACACGCCTCCAAACTTTGCTTGATAAAAACCGCGAATCGACCCTAAATTCAATGGAAATAGCAGAATTAGATGTTTACGAGCAGCTAGAACATTTGATGATTTTACTAAAAGCAAGAGCCTATTCAGCGATTTGATAAATGACTTCTAGTTTAATTCCTGCCGAACTCCGCAGATTAGTTATTGAAAGAGCTTCAGGACACTGTGAATATTGCCGGATTCATCAAGATGTTTCAATCTACAGCCATGAAGTAGACCATATCATTGCCTTAAAACATGGGGGTCAAACTCGTGCTGAGAATCTCGCTCTTTCTTGTTTATCTTGTAACCGCTATAAAGGTTCCGATCTAGCTACTATAGACCCAATTAATGACGAAATTGTCCCTTTGTTTAATCCACGCCGTCTGGTATGGGACGAACATTTTGTTCTTAATGATGCCAGAATAGAAGGCATCACTCAGATGGGTCAAGCTACTGCAAGATTACTCAAACTCAATGCTCCAAATCGCATACTTGAGCGTCAAGTTTTGATTAATCAAGGACGGTATCCATAAACATTGAATTTGAGTTATAAAACTTTGAGTAAAAGTTGAACTACAATTATGCCAAATATTTACATTATTGGCGGCCCTAACGGTTCAGGTAAAACGACAGTTTCCCTGAGATTGTTACCTGACTTTTTAGAATGTTTTGAATATGTAAATGCAGATGCGATCGCCGCCGGAATGTCCCAATTCAATCCAGAGTCAGTCGCCATCCTCGCAGGACGCTTAATGATACAAAGATTGCGAACTTTATCAGACTCTGGTACGGATTTCGCCTTCGAGACAACTTTAGCAGCTCGTAACTTTGCTCGATTCTTGAGCAACTGTAAAACCAAAGGCTACACAATCAACTTAATTTACTTTTGGCTGCAATCTCCAGAACTCGCAATTGAACGGGTGCAACGCAGGGTGGAAAGTGGCGGACATTCTATCCCAGAAGATGTCATCCGCAGGCGGTACGATCGCGGACGCAGAAACTTAACTTCATTATATCTGTCCTTGTGCGATAGCTGGATAGTTTATAATAATTCTAGTCCGGCTCTCCTCTTAGTAGCTCGAAAAAACGCTCAGGGTGAACCAATCATTTATGAAAAACAAACTTGGTATCAAATTATCGACGAATTAAATGACTGAACAAGAACTCTGTAAGTTATATGAAAAAATTGACGCAGGTGTCAAAGCAGCCATCGCCGAAGCACTTGAAAAACACCGCAGACTAGGACAATCAATTAGTATCTGGCGTGACGGTAAAATCGTGACTTTAACTGCTGCTGAGATTCCACCAAGACCAGACAGCGATACTGCTTTTTAGCCTTGAGAAACCGGGTCGTTTACGGAAATACTTCATTTGACGCTTTAACCATCGTGAAAAACCCGGTTTCTTGGGTATTTATGCGTAATTCCTTAGATAACTAAACACAGATGCAATCCCATAATAAACAACCAATAATCATTAACTTAAAACAGAATTATTGTCAACAGTATTTTCCCGGAAATATCAAACATTAAATAAAAGTTTCCAGATTAGATGTACGATCGCACGTACTCACTTCAATATATTTGAAAATGCTAAGTTAATTAAAGATTTTATGCAGGTGACGCATAAGTGTTTACATTGTCGATCGCAATTTTGTTATTCTATTAGCAAGTTTCATTCGATCGACTGAATTTTTGTACCACAGTCCTACCCCTAAACAGAACGGCAGTTTCCACAATGAGAATTTTAGTCACAGGCGGTGCAGGTTTCCTCGGTTCTCACCTAATCGATCGCTTAATGGCCCAAGGACATGAGGTAGTCTGCCTGGATAATTTTTACACCGGGACTAAACGCAATATCCTCAAATGGCTGGACAACCCGTACTTTGAGCTGATCCGCCACGACATCACGGAACCGATTCGGTTAGAGGTAGATCAGATTTACCATCTGGCTTGTCCCGCTTCTCCAATACACTACCAGTACAACCCTGTCAAGACCATTAAAACAAACGTCATCGGCACGATGAATATGTTGGGATTGGCCAAACGGGTGAAAGCAAGATTTTTTCTCGCTTCCACTTCCGAAGTGTACGGAGATCCTGACGTACATCCACAAACAGAAGATTATCGCGGCAACGTTAATTGTATCGGAATTCGCAGTTGTTATGACGAAGGGAAGCGAGTAGCTGAAACCTTATCGTTTGATTACCACCGTCAAAATGGGGTAGACATTCGAGTTGTGCGAATTTTTAACAGTTTGACAGGCGATCAAAAAGTTCTCTATTACAAAGGAGATCGACTTTATTACGAAACATTTGAGGAATGCTACAGCCGGATCGGAGGTGACATATCAAATGTTTCAGTTCCTTGCTTTGACGAACAGGGAAAAATGGGCTTAAAACCTATTTCGGCAATTTGGAAACACAAAGTGACGAAGAAAGGGTATAAAATTGCAACAACCTGGGGCAAACAAGTAAAAATTACTGAAGACCACAGTTTGTTTACTCGCGACAGCCAAGGGTTGCCTCAAGCCGTATTTGGCAAAGACTTAAAGGTTGGGGATGATGTAGCTGTTCCCAGTTACATTCCTTTTATCGATCGTCCCTTGGAACCTTTTTACATCAGCGATAAAGTTAATGCACCAGGGCTGTGGGTAATCAGCGAGGATGCGATCGCATACTTAGAAAAATTCCGAGAGCAGATATATGGATATTTCGCTCGAAAAGGAATCAGCAATAGCCAATACTTCAGCACCCTAAAAAAATACGAAGCAGGCAACAAAATTCCCTGGCAACTTTGGCAAGAATTGGGATTACCTTTGACAAAAAAAGACAAAATAGCTGGCTATCAATCCGTCAAAGCAATCAACAATTACATCAAAAATGTCAGTGATTTCCTGTGGTTTTTGGGATTTTACTTAGCAGAAGGCTGTTTGGTTCATACAGAAAAAGACCGCCAGCTCGTATTTAGCTCAAATGGCAAATATCTGGAAAAGCTGATCCGGGTGACGCGAGAATTATTTGGCTGCGAGTGTGAAATCCGATTTGACGAAGAGGAGAAAAGAGCGCCATCGGTTAACGTCAGGTCAAAAATAATTGTCGATCTAGTTGTTAATATTTTGGGCTTTGGCAAAGAATTAAGCACCCAAAAAGATATACCCAATTGGATTTTGCAACTTCCCAAAGAACAGTTAGTTAACTTTTTACACGGTTTCTGGGAAGGCGACGGGAATCACGACGCGAAAACAACGGGTTCGCTGCTAGTGTTTAACAGTTCCAGCCAAAAAATTATTGAAAAACTGGTGCTAATTCTAGCTAAATTCGGGATAGTTGGAAGTGTGTCAGAATTCGAGACAACAGTCCGAAAAGGAGACAGCAAAAAATACAAGTCTTACCGGATAACGGTTCAAGGGTTGGACGAGTACAGCATTCTCAATCTTGCTAATGCCAAACAAAAACTGCAAGCTAAAATCACAGGGGATTTAGCTTGGGCAAGAGTTAAAGCCATAGAAGAGTTTGAAATCGATGAGGATGTATACGACTTTTCTGTTCCCGACGGAGAGAATTTTGTAGGCGGTACTTACTGCGTTTGCTGTCATAATACCTACGGCCCCCGGATGTTGGAAAATGACGGCAGAGTAGTGAGCAATTTTATTGCCCAAGCTTTGCGAAATCAACCGCTGACAGTATACGGCGACGGTTCCCAAACCCGGAGTTTCTGCTACGTTTCTGATTTGGTGGAAGGATTTATTCGTTTGATGAATAGCGACAAAATCGGGCCGATGAATTTGGGGAATCCCGGCGAATACACTATTTTGGAACTGGCACAAAAAATTCAAAATACGATTAATCCAGGGGCAGAAATTATCTTTAAACCGCTGCCGGAAGACGATCCAAAACAGCGACAACCGGATATTACTCGTGCTAAGACTTGGTTGGGGTGGGAGCCAACTGTGCCCCTGGATCGAGGTTTAGAGTTGACTATAAAGGATTTTCGCGATCGCATTGAGGGAAACCAAAAGTAGAGACAGGGAGAGGGGGAGAGTGGGAGAGGGGGAGAGTGGGAGAGGGGGAGAGTGGGAGAGTGGGAGAGGGGGAGAATTTTTACTTCTTACTTCTTCCTTCTTCCCTCTTCCTTCCTCAATCTGCCCTCTGCCCTCTGACTAATAACAACTGTCAACTGTCAACTGTCAACTGTCAACTGTCAACTGTCAACTGTTTACTAGCTTTGAGGAGATTTCTATGCAAGTTTGTGTCATCGGTACAGGATATGTTGGCTTAGTCACCGGCACTTGTTTGGCTCACATCGGCCACCACGTGATTTGCGTAGACAACAACGAAGAAAAAGTTAAATTAATGAAGTCTGGACAGTCCCCTATTTTTGAACCAGGACTGTCTGAATTAATGTCCTCTGCATCTGCGTCGGGCAATCTAGAATTTACTTCAGATTTAGCAGCAGGAGTTGCTCACGGGGACATTTTATTCATTGCCGTGGGGACGCCTCCTTTGCCTACTGGGGAAAGCGATACTCGCTACGTGGAAGCGGTTGCTCGCGGAATTGGAGCTCACCTCGACGGCGATTATAAAGTAATCGTAAACAAATCGACAGTTCCCATCGGTTCGGGGGATTGGGTGCGAAGAATTGTACTAGATGGTTTAGCAGAACGTCAAAAACCTCAAACCGGTGACGGGGCTACTGGTGAGGAAGTAGCAGCAAAAACTGGTGTTCAATTTGATGTGGTTAGCAACCCGGAATTTTTGCGCGAGGGCTGTGCTGTTTTCGATACTTTTAATCCCGATCGCATTGTTCTCGGCAGCAACTCTCGGCGGGCGATGGATATGATGCTACAGTTATACCGGCCGATTGTCGATCGCAAGTTTGCAGAAAATCCGTCTTTGCCGGAGGTTCCTGTGGTGATGACTGATATCAGTTCAGCGGAGATGATTAAGTACGCAGCTAATGCTTTTTTGGCTACTAAGATTAGCTTTATTAATGAAGTTGCTAATATTTGCGATCGTGTCGGTGCAGATGTTAGTCAAGTTGCCCGAGGTATCGGCTTAGATTCGCGGATTGGCAACAAGTTTCTGCAAGCTGGCATTGGTTGGGGCGGTTCTTGTTTTCCCAAAGATGTCTCGGCTTTAGTTCACACTGCTGACGATTACGGCTACGAGGCGCATTTGCTGAAAGCGGCGGTGGAAGTTAACCAACGCCAGCGGTTCATTGCTATTGAAAAGTTACAGCACGTTTTGAAGATTCTCAAAGGTAAAACAGTCGGACTTTTGGGTTTGACTTTCAAGCCGGATACTGACGATTTGCGGGATGCTCCTTCGCTGAATTTAATCGAGAGTTTGAACCGATTGGGAGCGAAAGTTAAAGCTTACGATCCGATTGTTTCTCAAACTGGGATGCGTCACGGTTTGTCGGGAGTTTTGGTAGAAACCGATCCGGAAAGACTGGCCGACGGTTGCGATGCTTTGGTGTTGGTGACTGACTGGGAACAGTTTCGTAATTTAGATTACGATAAAATGGCGAAGTTGATGAATCATCCGGTGATGATTGATGGCCGCAATTTCTTAGACAAGAAGGCTTTAGAAGCGGCTGGTTTCCAATATGTGGGGATTGGAAGGTAAAGGGAGAGAATTAATATTACCAACCAAAGTCAGGACACGGCAATGCCGTTTCCCTACAATTAATCTGGGTAGGGAAACGGCATTACCGTGTCCTCCGTATCATAAGGAGTGCAATCGGAATTGATATCACTTAGCTTTGTTTTTTGACTGCTTTAGATAAGAGTTAGCCCAAGCATACCGTCTGGAATCTTTCTCCAGCAGATAGTTTATCACTTCCCGCCGTTTATTCTCATCCTTGGCATTTTTGACAACCCGCTTCATTTCTGCATCCTGATCTCTGGGAGAAGCACCGCGTTTAATTGCCTCATTAAACCAACGCTCACCCTCTAAGAATTGGCCCCGCTCAAAACAAATAGCTCCCATTAAAGTGTAAGGATGATGACTCTGAGGCTGATACTCAATCGCTTTTAGAGCGCACTTTTGTGCATCATCTAATTTATCGATATCTCGGAAAGCACCGCCCCTAGTTGTTAGTAATGCTGACTTGAGTTTATTTTCTTTTATTTGATTGAAGTCTAGATTTTCCGTCAGCTTCAATGCACTTCTAGGTTTATCCGCCTTGCGCCAATGACTGCTCGCATTAGGCAAGTTCCATTTATTTCCAGTGCGCTGGTACTCCTGTTCGTAGAAAGTTGCTTCGTTTTTGTGGTAAGCAGTCCAAATCTTGCCAGAGAACAGTTTCTGCCCTTGATATCGGCGCTCTTCCTGCCACCCATAATAGCTATAGCTAGGTTGAGGTGCTTCAAGTTTATTCTCCTCCAGCCAAGCTACATCTATCTCCTCAATTCGATCTCCTTTATCAAGCTTTTGCAGAATTGCGTACAACGGACTCGAAGGTGATTTATCTTTATAGTTCGAGACATCATATTTGGACTTCAGAGCAGCAAATTCCCTTTCTTGGGGAAAAGTAATGACATCCTCACGTCCATTCTGTTTCGCCCAATCAATATCAGCCTCACTCAACTGCTCTCCCGATTTGATTTTGGACTTCAGACTAGCAGCATATTTGTCAATAGCAACAGTAATTGTCTCAGTCAGCTTGCGCTTTTTCAGAAAGTTAATATCTTGCTCACCTAGCTGACTTGCTGAATCAATTTTTTTAAGAACTTTATACAGATGGCTAGAGAGGGAAGAATCCTCATATTGGGAAGCTTTATACTTAATCTTCAGTTCAGCAAAGTGCCGATTATTTTCAATTTCTACAACAATGCCAAGCGTTTCGCTAAGTTGATGCTCTTCTAGCCAATTAATATCTGACAAGCTCAACTGCTTATCCGTATCCAGCTTTTTCAGAATTTGATAGAGGGGACTAGAGACAGATGAATCCGGGTGTTTAGTTGCTTGATACTTATTCTTGAGGTGAGAAAATACTGTTTGTTGTAAGACTTTTCGTTCCTCAAAAATAGCAAATGTTTCTGATAGTTCTTGCTGTTTTAACCATTCACCATCTTTAGGGCTGAGTGGCTGGTTGTTCTCAATTCGTTTTAGGATTTTATAGAGATTGCTAGAGGGTAATGAATCCTGATTTTTAGTAGCTTTGTACATAAACTTCAGTCCAGCAAAGTGCTGCATTTTGCGAGAAATTTCTATCGGTTCATAAAACCGATTCACTTTCATCCATATCACCTCTGAATCACTCAGTTGATTTCCTCTATCAATTTGGCAAAGAAGGTCATACAGACGATTAGAGATCGATGAATACGAGCTACTGACTCGGTATTTTGTCGCTAGTTCAGCCAAGTGCCTCTCTTTATTTATTTTTTCTTGTTGCTCTGATGCCAAAGCCAGCTTTTTTTCTTGTTGCTCTCGTGCCAAAGCCAGCTTTTTTTCTTGTTGCTCTCGTGCCAAAACCAGCTTTTTTTCTTGTTGCTCTCGTTCCCTTTGTTGTTGTTGCTCTCGTTGCTGCTCTCGTTTCCAAATAAGCTTTACTTCTTGTTGCTCTCGTTCCAAAGCCATCCTTTCTTGTTTACTCAGTTGCTGACCTGAGTCAACCTTCTTAAGAATTTTATAAAGAGGATTGGAGGGTGAAAGCTCCATTATCCATCCCCATTCTTTTAGAAAAAGAAGTTCGTCTGAAGTCAGGTTCACTCCTTCAGTACGCATATTCAGAAGTCCTCTCAACGTCCAACATATACTAGAAAGAGGGACGCCCCGATATTTATTGGCTTTATTAGTTGCTTGATACTTAACCAGGAGAAATGCAAATTCTTCAAAAAAAAATTCATCTTTCATAACAGGTCTCACATCAATATTTTTACTCAAAACTCACAAAAATTAACACATAACGCTCCATCCTCATTCTATCAAATCATCCGCCGCCAATTCACCCGGATCAAAACGGTAGCTCAAAATCTCTTTTGTTAACCAGTGATTATGAATAAATCTTGTTTATTGTCGATCGCCAACGTCTACCATGATACAAATCATTCGTTAGCGCAGCCCTCGAAGAGGATCGCACTCCTCAGCGTAAGGTGCTCCGTGTTCACCTTACGCTTGAAAACTGTTTAAAAATTCTCCATCAATGCTTTTTCTTGAGCGTAAACATCTCGTAGCTGTTGCAGCGCTGAGGCAGAAATTACCGATTTAACTGTAGCTACTAATTTACCCCACTCAAGCAAGCTGTCAACTGAAACAGCCGTTTTGAAGTTGTATGTATAGAATTTAGTCCAAAATTCTGGTGCTTGTGTCCGTTTCCAGCGTTTGTACCAGGCGACAAAATCTCGATCGCAGGGCGGTTTTACTTCTAAGATTGGCGGAAAATCGGCGTAGCTGACAAATCGACTGAGGCCTTTGGCGTGAACGTACACCACGTTGTGGCAGCATTCGATCCGGTATATCTGTTCGGGTGATATGTTGAACAGGAGTGCTACTGTTTCTTCGGTGACAAATCTCGATCGCGGATTGACGATCGACGATTTGTGAATAATTTTTGATGCGCCGATCTCTGACGATCTTAACTGATTTTCTGATATCATTGTAGTTGCATCTGGTGGTGGTAGCTAAATCTATCTCTGCTAAGTGCGATCGACAGAAATAATCTGTCGGGATTAATTTTAACTGGCGCTCGTCTTTAGTTTCGTTGACTCCGCCACAAAACGGAGACAAGCCCAGACTTCTGCCATGAGAGGCGCAAAATTTTCGACCAACGTTCAAGCTCCCAGATTCATTTTTAGAGTCAATCTAAAATCTAAAATCTAAAATCTAAAATCGAATGACCGGGGCGATCGCTTTTTGATATATTATACTAAATCCAAAATTTTGTAAATAGTGCATATGAGCAAAGGCTTAGTCAGATTGCGGGTTCGAGAGTTGGCTGCCGAGAAGGGATGGACGCTCAAAGAGGTTGCGGAGCGATCGGGCGTCGGCTACAGTACGATTAGCAATTATGCCCGTTCTCAGGGGATGGCAATGGTTGACTTTGCAGCAGTTCACAAGCTGGCTCGAACTTTTGATGTGATGATTGAGGATTTCGTGATCATCCTCGAAAAATAGTTGAAGGTTTTGCCTAAATTCTAATGCCGTAGCGATCGACCAAAAGCAGATGCGCACAAATCCTTTAACCTACAATAATATTTCTAGAGATGCCATCGATCGAGCCTCCCAAAGACTCCCCCAAACCATGCCCAAGCCAAAAAAGACCCCCGCCAAAACATACACTGAAATCAACCTCAGCGATCCTCAATATTACTTCAACCGAGAACAAAGCTGGCTAGAATTCAACAACCGCGTGCTCCACGAAGCCCTCGACCCCCGCACGCCCCTCCTAGAAAGACTCAAATTTCTCGCTATTTTTAGCTCCAACCTAGACGAATATTTTATGGTGCGCGTGGGCGCCCTCAAACAGCAAGTACACGCCAAAGTCAGCAAATTAACCTCCGACGGCCGCACGCCCCAACAACAGCTAGATGCCCTTAACAAACGGCTTTTGCCGATGGTTACTCAGCAGCACTCGTATTTTGAGCAAACCCTGCGGCCGAAACTAGCAGCAAGCGAAATCTACATTCTCGACTACATTGACCTCAATCAAGAACAGCGCAATTACTTGCACCGCTACTTCAAAGAACAAGTATTTCCCGTACTCACTCCCCTAGCAGTTGACCCCAGCCACCCATTCCCCTACCTTTCCAATCTCAGCCTCAATTTAGCAGTAGTAGTCAGAGACCCCGACACGCGGGAAGAATTATTTGCCCGCGTCAAAGTCCCCCAGGTTTTGCCGAGGTTTTTGCCGCTACCGGGGGATTTGCAGTGGCAGCAGAGGGGCAAATCTCCGGTTTGGACTGGCGTGCCTTTAGAACAGGTGATTGCCCACAATTTAGAAGCTTTGTTTCCGGGGATGGACATTCAGGAATATCACCCGTTCCGCATTACTCGCAATTCCGATTTGACGGTGGAGGAAGATGAGGCGGAGGATTTGCTGCTGGCAATAGAACAGGAACTCCGCAAGCGCCGGTTTGGAGGTTCTGCGGTGCGGATGGAAATTCAAGCGATTATGCCGCCTGCGCTGCGAGATATGCTGATGGAGGAGCTAGATCTCGGCGAGCAAGATGTTTACGTCGTAGAGGGGCTGCTAGGCCTCAAGGATTTGATGTCTTTTGTGGGGCTGCCGGTGCCGGAACTGAAAGACCCGCCTTGGACTCCGGTTGTGCCGCCCCGTTTGCGGAACTCGGAATCGCCAATGATTTTAGGCAAATTGATGTTGGATGCTGACGAGGGCGAGGATATTTTCACCGCCATCCGCCAGGGGGATTTGATGCTGCACCATCCTTATCACTCGTTTGCGGCGACGGTACAGCGGTTTATTACTGAGGCGGCGCACGATCGCTCCGTGTTAGCGATTAAGATGACTTTATACCGCACTTCTGGAGATTCGCCGATCGTCAGCGCCTTAATTCAAGCAGCGGAAAACGGCAAGCAGGTAGCGGTTTTAGTAGAGCTCAAAGCTAGGTTTGACGAAGAAAATAATATTAATTGGGCTCGCAAGTTAGAACAAGCGGGAGTCCACGTAGTTTACGGTTTGGTGGGACTCAAAACCCACACCAAAATTGTGATGGTAGTGCGTCGCGAGGACGATTACATCCGCCGCTACGTCCACATCGGCACCGGCAATTACAATCCCAAAACAGCAGGACTGTATACCGATGTGGGTTTGTTGAGTTGTCGCGAGGATTTGGGATTGGATTTGACGGATTTGTTTAATTATTTGACTGGTTATTCGCGGCAGGTATCTTATCGCAAATTATTGGTAGCGCCGGTCAATATGCGCGATCGATTTTTAGCTTTAATCCGCCGCGAGGCAGAATTCTGCCGCTTGCAAGCCGAAGGCGGCACCGGTAGCTGCGGCCGGATTGTCGCTAAAATGAACGCTTTAGTTGACCCTCAAATCATTGTTGCTTTGTACGAAGCTTCGCAAGCGGGAGTTAAAATTGATTTGATTATTCGGGGGATTTGCTGTTTGCGTCCCGGCGTTGAAGGTGTTAGCGAAAATATCAGAGTTATCAGTATTATCGGCCGCTTTTTAGAGCATTCTCGGATGTTTTATTTTTTCAACGGTGGCGACGAAGAGGTGTATATTGGTTCTGCTGACTGGATGCAGCGCAATCTCACCAGACGGGTTGAGGCCATAGTTCAGGTGGAAGACCCGACAATTGCTAAGGAATTGCAAGAAATTTTGGGGGTAATGCTGGCTGACAACCGCCAAGCTTGGGATTTGCAGCCGGGAGGCCACTACTCTCAGCGGCGGCCGCCTGCTAATTGCCCGGAAGTGAGCTCTCAGCAAATTTTGATGGACATGGTGATGAATTAGTTATTAATCATGAGTCATATCGTTTCCGGTAGCATCGGAATGATATCAATTCCGGTTGCACGAGAATGATTGTTGACTGTTGAATGTTGATATCGTTTCCGGTTGCACGAGCGACATGATTATAGAGGACACGGCAGTGCCGTGTCCCTACCCAATTAATTGTAGGGACACGGCACTGCCGTGTCCTCGGTATCATTCCGATGCAACCGAAAACGATATCATTAGTCATCAGTCAAATTTGCAGTTAGCAGTTGTAGGTTATTGTTAGCTATTAAGTGTGCATTTAATTTTTACTGTGAGGGCGGGCTTTCCGGGCCACCCACAAGATTTTTAGTAACCTAACTATCCAAATTAAATACGCGGCCGCTTAGCTAACAACTGATGCTAATGACTAATGACTGCTGACTGCTTAACTGTTAAAAGTACGCTTGAATTCTTCTAAGAGATCGTCAATTTCTTCGATCGCCTGACTCACATCTATTCTCAGGGCTCCCAAGTCCGATCGATCTAACAGCCGCACGAGGGATTCCCGCTTGCTCTCGATCTGTGCTACGCGCTCTTTGATTGTTTGTGCATCCATGGTTTTTTGCCTTTGCTACTATTAACAAAAATATTTGACATTCCCCCTGCGAACAGACGGAGATTCTTAATTCACAGACCTACCTTTTTGGGCAAATTCTTCACTGTTTTTATCTGGGAAGTGATGAACGCGCTCAGGGTTTTTTGGTCTGTGTTATAGTTTGATTGTACATCAAAACTTCAGCCAAACTTCAGCCAAATTTTACCGCAGGAAAGGCGGACGTTTTGTATCTGCTGGTTTATTTTTCATCATTCCAGCTAAAAATCGCTTCAGGGCCTTCTCCCGGTTTTTCATAAAAGCAGACCAAAATCCCGGTTGATATTCATCCATTGTCTTGGCTAGGGCCCAGACATCTATGGCTAAGATATTATAAAGCCTTTCATCTTCCCGTTTGAGCGAGTTAATCTGTTCTAGAACAGACTTGTTTGCTCCAGCAGTTTGTTTGTCTTCGTCTTTAATCATGTCCCAAAAGTGGTTGAAAGGGCAAGAGGGTCGATCGCGATCGCCACTCTGTATACTTTGATGATACTGCCGATCTCGATTGCCTTCTGGAACCAACGCCGCGCAATTAACACGGATATTTACCGATGGCGCGCCCGGGCGAGTCCGGCCGGATAAGTTTCTGAAGCTAGAGACAATACTGTGGATGCACACCGCTCCCGCGCTCATAGATACTAGCAGTTTTTGCAGGTCTTTTGGCAAAAAAACTAAATTTATTCAAGACTTTTTGACAGATAATAATTAAAGTATATTATTTCTGTCCGACTACTTACCTCACTAATATGTTACGTAAAATTTCTTTAGCAAACCTAGCCTTAGTTGTGGGCGGTATTATAGCAGCAGTCGGGTTCGGAGCCTACTTCACAGACAGACCTACCCTGAACCTAGCCGGTTTTTTTTATGGAATTCCGCTGTTGCTGGGAGGTTTGGCCTTGAAAGCTGCCGAACTCGAACCGGTAGAGTTCACCGAACCGACTTCTCCTGAAGTTCTCCTGCTGCGAGAAAGTCAGGCCACAGATACTCAGAACCAAGTCCGCAATGATGTCACCCGATTTCGCTACGGCCAACCCGCGCACTTAGATGATGCTTTGGAGCGCTTGGGCCTAGCCCCGACAGACGAGGAACGGCCAGTGCTGCAAGGGTTGCGGGAAGTTGATGCTGACGGTGCTTATGGGTTAATTCTAGAGTTTTATTCGCCGCTAATGCCGATCGAAGTCTGGGAAGAAAAGCAAGACAAAATAGCTACTTTTTTTGGGCCAGGTTTGCGCGCACAAGTGAGTCAAAAGGCTGGTGACAAAATTGAAGTGGCTCTCATTAAAAATACTCAAGCTTAAAGTAGTCTTAAGTTTTGAGTGCGTGAATTTTGAAGTCATCAATTAAACATTAATCTTGCATCAGCTTAGATACTGATTTTAGCGGCAGCTTGAAACCTGTCGCTATCAACATAAACTAAATCCGCAATTGGGCGATCGCGCAAATTAGATTTTCCTTAATTACAATAATAGTTGAGAAGCGATCGGCAATCTTAAATCAGGAGAAGCACAAATGGTTTCGTCCCAGAGTAGGATAGGTATTATCGGCGCAGGAACATCAGGAGCTTATCTAGCAATTCTGCTGATTCAACAAGGGTTTCAAGTGGACTTGTTTGAAAAAGCACCCCATCCGCGCACCGATGGCTGTGGTATCCTGATCGTACAAGCAGGTATGGAAGCGCTGCATCAAGGAAACCCTCAAATTAGCCAGAAAATTATTAACTCAGGCGCTCCGGTTAAATTATTCGAGTTTCGCAACCTCCGCGGCGATGTCATCAATTCTGAACCCGTCACCTATGAGGAAAATGAACTCCCAGGAATGCTGGTACACCGCAAAGCTATTTTAGAAGCACTCCTGGAGGAGTTACCCCCTGACACTATTCGTTTTAATGCTGAATTATTGTCGATCGCCCAAACCGAGCATAGCGCGATCGCACACTTTAAAGATGGCAGTAAATGGGAAGGCGATCTGTTAGTTGGTGCCGATGGAATAGTTTCTAAGGTTCGTCAATTTGTGGTTCCGGGTGTAGAATTGTGTTATTTAGGTGATCTAGTATGGCGAGCAATTGTAACAGATAATAACTTCTGTCCAGAAGGAAACTATTTGCTTTATGTACGCGAACGAGGAATTTATGCCAATTTCGTTAATCTTGGTGCAAATCGTACTCATTGGGGTTTCTTTCTGGAAAAGGATCTGGCCGATTTTGAAGTAGGCACGCTACAACCAACTAATATCATTATTCCTCCCCAAGAATTGGCAAAACTCCCAGAGGATGCGCGAAATGTGATTGAGTCAACCCCTTTGGAAAATATTGTCTGTCGTTATTCCTATGACATTGATCCCCTGCCTCAATTATATGATGGCCGTGTTATCCTAATTGGTGACGCGGCTCACGCCAAAAGTCCGACACGCGCTAGAGGTATGACTTCAGGTTGGGAAGATGGTTTGTCTTTATCACGACATCTCATGTCTAGTGCTAATATGGCAGAAGCTCTGGCAAATTTTCAAGCTGAAAGATTACCGATTGTGCACGAATATCAACGCACTAGCCGTGAAATTAGTCAGCAAATCAGGGCCAACGCCTCTAAATCCTGAAAGCTTTACGCTATCAGGGGTTTAATTTTGGGCCACTAAACTCAAATAATGGCTGAAACCTTTGTCCACTAAGTATTCTAAAAATAAGATGCGTTGGCCCTCGTCAGAAAATTAGTCGTCGTTAGCCCGCGCGAGAAACTTAGATAAAAACTTAAATAAAAATAGGTTTTTTCGCTCTCATGAAAGAATCCGGGTTTCAGGCTTAAGCAAATTCATGTTTTTAGATAAACTGAAGCCAAGTTAAGGATAAACAGAGTTAATCAGCATTAACAAACAAGCGAGAACGAGTAATAAAACGCTCTCCATCGGGCCCTTCCAGGGAAAAATCGCTGCCTCCGGGCCCCGATGCCACGTCTATAATTAACTGCGTGTGCTGCCAATATTTGTATTGCGGTGCTGCAATATAAAAGGGACAACCGCCTATTTCGCCCAGCAATACGTCACCATCACCGATTATCAATTCGCCATCGGGAAAGCACATGGGGGAACTACCGTCGCAGCAGCCGCCGGATTGGTGAAACATCAATTCTCCGTGTTGACTTTTGAGATGGTTAATTAATTTTAAAGCGGATTCTGTTGCGGTAACTTTTGCAGTTTCCATTGCAGTCTGTTTGTGTAACAATTTTATTTGGTTTATGAATGAGATTTTTTTTATGAACCGCAGAGGGCGCAGAGAACGCAGAGAAAGAGAAGAAAGAGAGAAAGAAGGAGTTGACGAATCCTTGAAGTTTGTCTTTCTTCTTTCTTCCTTCCCAATGACTAAAACCTTAGAAAAAACCTAAAGCTTTGGGGCTGTAGCTGACCAGCAAATTCTTAGTTTGCTGGTAGTGATCTAACATCATTTTGTGATTTTCGCGGCCGATTCCCGATGATTTGTAGCCGCCGAATGCTGCGTGGGCGGGATAGAGGTGATAGCAGTTGGTCCACACGCGGCCGGCTTGAACGGCGCGGCCGATGCGGTAGGCGGTGTTGATGTCGCGAGTCCAAACTCCTGCACCTAAACCGTAGAGAGTATCGTTGGCAATTTCTAATGCTTCGGCTTCGTCTTTGAAGGTGGTGACTGCTAATACTGGGCCGAAGATTTCTTCTTGGAAAATTCGCATTTTGTTGTTTCCTTTGAAGACTGTCGGCTGGAAATAATACCCGTATTGCAAGTCGCCGGATAAGATGTTTCTTTCGCCGCCAATCAGGCATTCTGCGCCTTCGGCGCGACCGATTTTCACGTATTCGGCGATTTTTTCCATCTGGTTGATGGAGACTTGCGCGCCGAGGGCTGTTGTCGGATCTAGGGGGTTGTCTTGTTTGATTTGGCGGATGCGATCGATCGCCCTTTCCATGAATCGATCGTAGATTGACTCCTGAATTAAGGCGCGGGAAGGACAGGTGCACACTTCGCCTTGGTTGAAGGCAAACATGACTAATCCTTCGACTGCTTTGTCGAGAAATTCGTCGTCTTGGGCGCAGATATCTTCAAAGAAAATGTTGGGGGATTTGCCACCTAATTCTAGGGTGACGGGGATGACATTTTGGGAGGCGTATTGCATGATTAGCCTGCCGGTGGTGGTTTCGCCGGTGAAGGCGACTTTGGCAATCCGGGGACTGGTGGCGAGGGTTTTGCCGATTTCGGCGCCGGGCCCGTTAATGACGTTGATTGCGCCGTCTGGTACTAAGTCGGCGATGATTTCCATCAGTACCAAGATTGACGCGGGGGTGGGGCCTGCTGGTTTGAGGACGACGCAGTTGCCGGCGGCGAGGGCTGGGGCGAGTTTCCAGGCGGCCATTAATATCGGGAAGTTCCAGGGGATGATTTGTCCGATGACGCCTAGGGGTTCGTGGAAGTGGTAGGCGACTGTTGTTCCGTCGAGTTCGCCGATCGAGCCTTCTTGAGCTCGGATGCAGCTTGCGAAGTAGCGGAAATGGTCGATCGCCAGCGGTATGTCTGCGGCGCGGGTTTCGCGAATTGGTTTACCGTTTTCCCAGGTTTCGGCGATGGCGAGGCGATCGAGGTTTTCTTCGATGCGATCGGCAATTTTGTGTAAAACCCGCGCCCTATCGGCTGGGGAAGTCTTGCCCCACTTGTCTTTCGCGGCGTGGGCGGCATCTAGTGCCAATTCTACATCCTCGGCGCTCGATCGCGGGACTTGACAAATTGATTTTCCTGTAATTGGAGAAAGGTTTTCCGAGTATTTCCCTTTCACCGGTGACACCCACTGGCCGCCGATAAAGTTTTCGTAGCGAGGTTTAAAAATCGACTGACTGCCGGATTGAACAGGTGCTGCTACTACCATTTTATTACCTGATTAAAAATTTTTTTTCGGACTATCGAAAGAAATCTGTTGAATATCAACTATCGTCTATTCTCTGGCACTTTTGTTCTTTAATATACAAAATTTTACATTTTTCAAATATTTGAAATCAACTTTTTTTCGAGGTTTCGGGGTCTGGCTGGTGGTTAATAAGATTTTTTTATTAACCGCAGAGTACGCAGAGTACGCAGAAAGAAAAAAAGCATAAAAAGAGAATTTCACACATTATTTAAATGTGCTATTATATAAGTATACATTTGGCAAATTCTCAAAAATACAAATCAAATGCCTGCCTTAAATGCCGTTGTTTTTGATTCTGATTTCGAGCCTGGGTTAAAGCATTTGAACGCAGGGAAAGTCCGGTGGTTCCGCCGTCGCCTGAAAGCTTGGGCCGAGCAAAATTTCCGTGATTTTCCTTGGCGGCGTACCTGCGACCCCTACGCGATTTTAGTGGCTGAGTTCCTGCTGCAAAAAACTACTGCCGCTACAGTGGCTCCGATTTATCAAGAATTTGTCGGTCGATATCCGACTCTCTCGGATCTAGCGGCCGCGCCTGCGGAGGAAGTTGCTAGTTTGTTGCAGCCTTTGGGTCTTTTTTTTAGGGCGCAAAAGCTGCGGGAATCGGTGCTGGTTATCCTAGAAAATTATCAGGGAAACGTTCCCCGCACGGAAGCTCAGTTGCTGGAACTTCCCGGAGTTGGCAAGTACATTGCGCGATCGGTTTGCGCTAATGCTTTCGGACAGCCAAAAGCGGTGCTCGATACGAATGTTGCTCGGATTTTGCAGCGTTTTTTTGGGATTGACGGCGGTAAGGTAAAATCGCGCTCGCCCCAACTTTGGGAAGCCGCAGAACGAGTTGCTCCCAAACAGCAAGTCGGGCAGTGGAATCTAGGAATGCTGGACTTTGGGGCGGCAGTTTGCACTGCAAGAAACCCCCGCTGCGGCGAGTGTCCGCTGCAACAGCAGTGCGAGTACAAAATTAGCAGCGAAGTCATTCGATTTTAGATTTTAGATTTTAGATTTTGGATTGACCCCACGGATCGAGTCGGGGGCTTGAGGATTTGAGATTCCAGATGCAAGGATTGATTCCACGGATCGAGCCGGGGGCTTGTACCATTAAGAAATTCTTGGTCAATTCTCGGCTAATTGGCGAACTGAATTGACAAATATTTCACACCATTTTTAGGGGCCGGTTCACCAACAATCTTAAAAACCAGCCCCATCCAACGTTAAATACTATTAATTAACTGTGCCGCAGCGGAAGTTCTATCCTAAATCTAGTACCTTTACCCGGTTCAGAAAAACACTTTAACTCTCCTTTGTGCTGCTCTACAATTATCCGATAGCTGAGTTCAAGTCCCAAGGCGATGGTTTGTTCCGCAGGTTTTGCAACCAACAATGGGTCAGTAATTTGCGGTGCGATCTCTTTGCTGATTGCCATCCCGTTATCACCAATTTCAATAGAAATCCGCTGAGCATCAACCACCTGAGTGCTAATCAAAATCACAGGCTTAAACTTGACATATTCCGAGTCCTCCAACTCTTGACTCAACTCTTCCAAAGCATCGATCTCGTGATTGATAATATTGAGAAAAGCTTGATTGAGCAGACCTGCATAACACTCAATCTGTGGCAAGTTGCCGAATTCTTTCATCACCTTGATGTCTCGCCTTCCCTCGCGAGCCGGCAAGCGGTGCTGCAACAACAGCAGAGTATTTTCTAAACCGTCGGAAACATCGAATAACTGCCAGCCCGATCGATCGCTGCGGGAAAAATCCTGTAGCGACAAGATGATTTGGCGGATGCGATCGCTCCCGGTACGCATGGAACTCACAATTTTTAATAAATCATCAAGTACGAATTCCACATCCATATCTTGTTGTTTTTGCAGAATTTCCGCTCCGGGCTCGACTAGCTCTTTTTGATACAATCGCAGCAGTTCTATTAAATCGGTAGCGTAGCTTTGAACGTGAGTTAGATTGCTGTAAATAAAAGTAATTGGGTTGTTAATTTCGTGGGCTATCCCAGACACCAATTCGCCCAAACTAGACATTTTTTCAGTTTGCAGCATTCGATCGCGCGACAGATCCAATTCTTGCTGGGTGAACTCCAACCGCGCCCTCAACTCGCGCGATCGCTTAGACGCCCGCACCCGCGCCAATAATTCCTGCTTAACTATCGGTTTAAACAGAAAATCGTCAAAGGGCGCATCCAATTCTTGAACTTCTTCAAATTGCTCGGGTGTTGTCAGCAGAATAAAATAGGCTGCCGTCAATTCTCGTGAAGCGAAGCTATCCCGTAGGGAATCGGCTTTCACCAGCCGGCACACCTCCAAAAAGTTGATTTGAGGCGAAGTCCCGTCGCAAATTATCGCATCCGGGGACAATTCCCTCGCCAATTCTAAACCCTCCTTGTCGTCGGGAACGACTCTCACCTGATGTCCCTCTTGGCCGAGTAACTCTTGGACAACTTGAAAAGTCACAGTATCCGCGACGATCGCCAGAATCTTTGCCATACTTCTACCACCTCCACAAATTACTTTTTAGGATACAACCGCCAGAATTGCGCTGACATATTTAAAATTGGCAAATAGTTCAATCCCACAAAAAATAGCCCATGCCAGTTCCCTCAAACGCAAAAATAGCTCGGTAGAAGGTATAATTTTAGACGCGCAACGCAAAAAAGCAAATTCTCGCCTTCGTAATAGGGCTTTTACATCAAGCTTTCTGCCTTCAGACTGCTGACAACTATCCTAGATAGTTTCTCAAGTTGCGCCCGGAAACGATAAAAAACTTTAAAATTAATGAATCAATACTTCGGACAGTTTTACGGCCCACGTCCACAGGCAAGAAACCCGGTTTCTACAAGTTTTGCGACAAGTCACTAGAAATTTAGCAAGAAACCGGGTTTCTGAGGTCACGAGTCGGCCCGGTAGAAATTAGGTTTTGAGTTTGTAGTCAGCGTTGTCCTCAGCCGGCTTCTTGCGGTGGAACCCTAATTCTACTGTTGGCTATCAAAACTTATCCGAAGAATCGATCGATAGTATCGTCTAATTCACCTTCTCGGTCAGCGCCTGAGAATGCCAATTACCAACACCACCTCAACTTTGATTCAAGCCGAAACACTAGAACTATTAGAATGGCCGCGCCTGTGTCAGCACTTGGCTACCTTCGCGGCCACCAAACTTGGCGTCGCCGCCACCCTAGACCTCGAAATCCCGGCAACTCAAGCTCAAACAGCAGAACTCCTAGCTCAAACTCAGGAAGCTTATCAGTTAGAGAGCCGCGCTGGCGGTGCTTTGAGTTTTGAAGGAATCCAAGACATCGGCACTTCGCTGCAGCGAGCCGAACTGCAAGGTTTGCTCAGCGGCGAAGAATTGCTGGCAATTGCTACTACCCTCGCCGGAGCAAGGCAATTGCGCCGGATAATTGACTCTCAGGCAGATGTGCCGACGCTCCAAGAACTGGCAGCCCAATTGCGGACTTATCCCGAACTAGAGCAAGAAATCCACCGCTGTATAGACGATCGCGCTCAAGTAGCAGACAGAGCAACTCCTAAATTAGCAGGAATTAGAGTTCAAATGCGGCAGTTGCGCGATCGCATTTATCAAATATTGCAGGGGATTTTGCAGCGCCAATCCAACGCCGTACAAGAACAGCTAATTACCCAAAGAAGCGGACGCTTTGTCATTCCCGTCAAAGCTCCCCAAAAAGATGCCATACCGGGCATCGTTCACGACTCCTCTGCCAGCGGCGCGACACTGTACGTAGAACCCCACAGCACAGTCAATCTTAACAACCAAATGCGGCAGTTTCTCAGGCAAGAACAAGCCGAAGAAGAAGCAGTTCGCCGCGCCCTCACCGAGCAAGTCGCAGCAGTCAAACCAGATTTAGACAGATTGGTGGTGGTAGTTACAACTTTAGATTTAGCCGCCGCTAAAGCGCGTTATAGTTTTTGGTTGCAAGCAAATCCGCCGAAATTTATCGAATTGGGAGAGCCAGAATTAGCACCAAAAAACCCCGAAAAAGAAGATGACGAAAAAGAAGATGAGGAAAACTCAGAAAACAGTCAATTATTAATTCGTAACCTGCGATCGCAAATTACCCTGCGCCAGTTGCGCCATCCTTTATTAGTTTGGCAGCAACAGCACGAGCAAGGCTTTCCAGTCGTGCCGGTCGATTTAACGATCGGGCCGCACATCCGCGTCGTCGCCATCACTGGCCCCAACACCGGCGGCAAAACTGTCACCCTCAAAACCTTGGGCTTGGCAGCTTTAATGGCGAAAGCAGGAATGTTTGTTGCTGCCCGCGAACCCGTAGAATTGCCTTGGTTCGACAATATTTTGGCCGATATAGGTGACGAACAATCTTTGCAGCAAAGTTTGTCTACTTTCTCCGGTCATATCCGCCGCATCAGCCGCATTTTAGAAGTTTTACACAATAAATCGCAGCCTGAAGGGGAAGAAAATTCAAACCTTCCAATTACTAATTCCCAACAGCAAGACCAAGAAGTCACAGATACACAGAACACTGTTTCTGCTCTGCCAATTCTCAAACCTAAATTACAAATTCCCCAACCCCAAATCCCAAATCCCAATTCCCAATTCCCAATTCCCAAATCTTTAGTTTTGTTAGACGAAGTAGGAGCGGGGACAGACCCATCAGAAGGCAGTGCATTGGCGATCGCCCTGTTGCAATATCTCGCCCAACATTCCCTATTAACAGTTGCAACTACCCACTTTGGCGAACTCAAAGCCCTCAAATATCAAGACTCCCGCTTTGAAAATGCCTCAGTAGAATTTGATGACAATTCCATGCAGCCAACCTATCGCTTGCTGTGGGGAATTCCCGGGCGTTCCAACGCCCTCACTATTGCCAAAAGACTGGGTTTGCTAGCAGAAATTGTCGAAGAAGCTCAAACCTATGTGGGGGGAGCGTCTCAAGATGTCAATCAAGTGATTGCT
This sequence comes from Microcoleus sp. F10-B2, assembly GCF_036704965.1. NCBI lineage: Bacteria > Bacillati > Cyanobacteriota > Cyanophyceae > Oscillatoriales > Microcoleaceae > Microcoleus > Microcoleus sp. F10-B2. The sequence continues at coordinate 27,319 of NZ_JAUBTB010000079.1, forward strand.
GGACTCGAAGCACAGCGCCGGAAACAGGAAATCAAGGCCAGAGAAGCAACTCAACTGCTACACCAAACTGAAAAACTGCACAGAGAAGTTTCTCAAAAAGCAGCCGCTTTGCAAGAGCGGGAGCGAGAACTGAAAATAGCTCAGGAAGTGGCAGTAAATGAGGCGATAGGGTCGGCAAAATCAGAAATTGCTCAAATCATTCGTCGCTTGCAGTCGGGCAACCAGACGGCTCAAAATGCCCAACAAGCGACAGAAACCTTAAATCAAATTTCCCAAAAACACCTGCCCTCTCGACAGCAACCGGCTAAACCCAAACCGAGTTTTATGCCGAAAGTGGGCGATCGCATCCGCATTCCCAGCTTGGGCCAAACCGCCGAAGTCCTCAGCGGCCCCGATGCTAACGAAGAGTTGAGCGTCCGGTTTGGGATTATGAAAATGACTGTCAAACTAGGAGAAATTGAATCCCTCGACGGTCAAAAACCGGAAACGAAAGCTCAATTAGCCAAGGTTGCAGCCCAAGCACAAGCACTCGCTACGGCTAAAGCCAAGCAAGCAGCGGCGGAACCTGCAAAACCCAATTCCGAAATCGCCATTCGCACTGCTAATAATTCGATCGACCTACGGGGTGCGAGAGTCTCAGACGCAGAAATCGAAATAGACAGAGCTCTTTCCAAAGCCGTGGAATACGGAGTCCTGTGGATAATTCACGGCAAAGGTACGGGACAGTTGCGGCGCGGGGTTCACGATTTCCTCGCGAATCATCCGCAGGTTTCCCGCTTTGAGTTGGCTAGTCAAAAAGAAGGAGGTGCAGGTGTGACTGTGGTTTATTTGAAATAATCAGGATTTAGGCATTTCCGGTTGACTCGTGAATTATATATTTGTATGCAGCAAAACAAGTCGCAACGAACATATCATGCTGATGCAACCGGAATGGATACTATACTGCAAATGTGGCATAATCAAGAGTTGATTTACCACTTTAGTAACTGCCTGACTAATGAAAAAAACTCCCTTAAACGAAGTTTTGGTGGGCGACAGTCGTGAAGTGATGAAGAAATTCCCAGAAAATTATATTTCTGCGTGTATCACTGACCCACCTTATAATTATGAATTTATTGGTCATAAATGGGATGACTCAGAAATTCAAAGGCGTATTGAAAAAGTCAATGGCAAGGGAAATAAAACCCTTGTTAAAAACATTCCCTATGGCAGTGGTTTAGCAGGTGGAGTCAGAAACGAAAAATGGTATCAAAGGAATCGTAACAACACTCTGGATTATGAAAAGTGGTGCTTTGAGTGGGGCGAGCAGCTTTTTCGGATCTGCAAACCGGGTGCGACAGTTTTAGTTTTCAACAGCACACGGACTGTTGCTCACGTACAAGTTGCACTTGAAAGTGCAGGTTTCTATGCGAGAGATATTCTTGTTTATAAAAGATCGAGTGGTATCCCTAAAGGTGTCAATATCAAACAACAGTTAGAGAAGAAAGGATATGAAAATTCTGAACAATGGGATGGTTGGCACAGTTGTTTGAGGAACGAATGGGAAGCAATCTGCGTACTTCAAAAACCACTGGTCAATAATTACTTGGAAACTCTACAGGAGTACGGTACTGGTCTATTTTATACTAAAGATCAGTTCGGTGGTTTTCAGTCAAATATTTTAGAAGGTATACAGCGTGAGAAAACCGAGGAGTTTAACGTCCACTGCACAGTTAAACCAATCGCTCTAATGAGAAAGCTGGTCGAAATATTTGTACCGCGTTTGGAAAATTCTATCCTAATCGATCCTTTCGCAGGATCTGGAACCACATTGCTGGCGGCGAAAGAATTTGGCATTAGGTATGTTGGCATTGAAATAGTACCCGACTACATAGATATTATCAACAAGCGCCTTGATAGTTTCAGCGGTATACAGGGAATTCTCCCACTTTTTCAATAAGAAATGACTTGAAATCAAACCCGCTTATTGTTTTTATGAACTGAAACGAATCGTCCCCTGTGTAAACTTTCCAAGTCCCTTTTTGGCACGCTGTAATAGCTGCGGGCAAATTATCTTGTCTAAGTATTAAAAATACGGGTTCGTAATTATAAGTACGAAGTAGTGGGCCATAAGATTTGAACTTTTTCAGTGTTCCCGAGTCTCCTGAGCCAATACGATATTTTGTATCTATTGCGTACCCATCAACAATCAGATCGCACGGCTCATCGCTTCCAACTTTAAATGCTGGCTGAAAGCTACTGCAATATGTTTTACACGTTTCAGTAACTAACAATTGCCAACACATACCTAACTCACGTCCCCAATATTGCCTATTTTCTTTTTTTATTATTGGATAAATACCAAACACATCCATTAAAATATCGTGTTCTTCATTCTCTTGTGCATAAATTTTTTCTGTAAATGAGTTTTGGTATCTTGCTAAAATTTGCTCTAGTCTTCTTTCAGTCATCAGCAGTTACCAGTTCAGCTAGACTAACGGATAATGCCTTGGCTATTTTGCTGGCATTAAGCAGCGTTATATTCCGTTCACCCCGTTCAACTGAACCAATATAGGTGCGATGTAATTCAGATAGTTCTGCAAGCTGAGCTTGGGAAAGATTTCTGAGCTTTCTGAAATGTCTAACTTTTTTACCAAATTGCTCCGTAATATCCATAGATGGCGCCAGATGAAGCAATGACAACTATAATCTGACAGACTATAAGTAGCGACAGACTATAAGTAGCATTCGAGAGCGTTAGGATATTGGCATTGATATAAGTCCCGATAGTTTCCAAGCACAGATTTGATTTCGGTCACTCTGCGGCGTAGCATGGTTAGGGGTAAAAATCTATGGGTTTTGCCGATCGCGATCGATTGAACTTAAAACCGCAACTTTTAACCCGCAACTCCGTCCAGCAGTTAGGATTGCCGGAATCAAAGCAACGAGCTATGGAGACAAATTAACAGATGTGCTGTTGCCCACAGGCCACAAAGCTTTAATCACTGCATACTGTTTGATATCCTGCCTCAACCAGTCTTAATTTCCCGTGCTGAAGCCATGCGCTCGACCGTAAAGTCCTCCGCTCCCACAAACGAAACGGGCCAATCTCCCAACTGGGCAGAATTGACCCAAAAAGCACCAGAACCTACCCAGTTGGACAACATTAAAGCCCAACTGGATTTAGTGCTGTTAGCCCTAGAAGCACTGGCAGAAATTGGCTCAGAGGCGATGCTCAAGGTAGCAGCCGAACTGAATTTAGAGCCAATGGTAGCCGATCGGGTGGCTCTGTGGCGGCTGCGCCAATCTAACCCGCTGCGGAAAGGCCAGGGAGGGCGCAAAAAACTCGATGTGGAGGAAGCTCGATCGCTCGTTTTGATAAGCTGTCATTTGGCAAAACAGCACCAAGCTTTAATCCGCCGCGCTGTTGCTTTGCTCGAACAAATGGCCGAGCAAAACCGCGAACCTCACACCATCGCTTTGCTGGGAGATTATATTGACAGGTTCAGCAACACTTATGGCTCGCGCATGGAAGATGCAGAAAATTTATCGGCACGAGAACTGACTGATTTGGCCCTCAAACTCCTGATCGATTTGCTGTTTTACAGCAGTCCCGGCGGCCACCGCCGCCTCTGGCTGGCTCTTCTAGACCGTGCTAAAAATTAAGCTAAGCATAATGGGAACGAGAATGACAAAGATCGGGAACAGGCTTTCCGGCCTGTTCCACCAGAAAATTTATTTATTGTGGAACGAGCATCTTGCCTGTTGCAAAAAAAGCTTGTTGATAATGCTGCAAAATATTAGATAAAACATAGTTATTTCCCCTTCCCTCTTCCTTCTTCCTTCCTGCTATGGTTCTCAAACGGTACACGCCCCCCACTTGCACGCTGGAAATTACAGCCAAAAGTTCGCCTCTATCTCGCTGGGCGGGCCAACCGGTGTTTAAATCTTTAAGTTTCGAGCTGCGACTCGACGACCCCAGGCTGCCAGATACCCAACACGTTACTCTCAGGGGCGATCGAATTCAACTCGAAACCCTCCACGAAGCTGTCACCAACTACGTCCAAAACTTGCTGGGCGAATCCCGCGATTGGGAAAGCAACCTCAACTCTCAAACCGGCCGTATCCCTGCCGGTTCAGACTCGCCAGAAGCCGCGCATAATGCCGTTATATTCGATCGAGCCGTCAACACTTTCGAACTAGCAACCTCGGCCCCGAATACTGCCTACCTTCCGGTTCCCCCCCGCTTAGAGCCCCGCGGCTTGCTCGCCCACAACTTGTTTTTAGGTTCTTTGAGCGCTGCAGAATCCGGGCCGGTAGTTCCCTTGAGCACCCTGCAACTGTTTGACTTAGCCACAGCACTAGATGACTGCACCGCCGAAGTGATGGCCCTTCCCAACCTCAACCGCGAGTCCCGACGGCCGCTGTCCTCACCCTGGCTCAAGCTGGCAGCAATGATGGTCGCCAGCGCGGGCCTGACGACTGGAATTATCAAAATGCTCGATCGAACCGCCACCTCCCCGCAAACCGCCTCAGCCCCCGCCACAGCCCCCGCCAATCCACAATTGAGCACCGCTCCAGGAAACCCCCAGTTAGCTGCCGGCGTTTCCCCCAGTCCAGTTGCGGCCCTACCGACACCCCCATCACCAACACCTGCCGCCACACCCACTTTACCGCCCCTGCCGCCCCCGCCCATCAACACCGCTGCCTCCCCCAGCCCCAGCTTGCCCCCCATCGCCCTCGCCCCAAATCCCCCCAGCAACAGACCCAGCCCCATCCAGCAGCCACCCCTGCTATTTCCCCCCAACGGCAGCGCAGCCAGCGCCCCACAGAGCGCTCCAGCTTTCCCTCAAGGGCAAACAATCACTATTCCCGCTCCCGAAGAACGGCCCATTTCCGCCCCCCAAGCACCCGCACCAGTACCTTATCTGCTGCCCCCCCTACCGCCTCGACTAGCTCCCGCCGTACCGCCCCCCCTGCCGCCCTCCCTGTCGGCTTCCCGATTTCCCGTTCCCCCGCCCCAGCCCTTCCCCAGCCCCATAGAGCCGATTGTCCCCCCCGCCAGTACCGAACTCCCAGCCCTTGAGGACGCTCAACCGAGTGCCGAGTCTGAGGACGACAACCAGGTGGCGGCGAGCAAAAAAAACCACACTTTATTTGATACAATTCCTCAAGTTTCAGAAGCTAGAACTTACTTTGAGGAACGCTGGAAGCCTCCTGAAGGAATGGAACAAACTTTGGAATACAGCGTGCTGATCGATGAAAATGGGTCAGTTCAAAGTATTGTGCCGATGGGAAAAGCAGCAGCAGATTATATCGAGCAAATTAATATGCCATTAGCCGGCGAGCCGTTTGTTTCTGCCGTTTCTAATGGGAAAAACCCGAAAATTAGAGTGGTTTTGAGACCGAACGGTCGAGTACAAACCTTTTTGGAAGAGAGTGATTAAACGCTCTCAAACACATTGTCGAGAAGGGAAACCCCGGTTAATTGCTAATGTTAAATGAGTTCAAAAAAAATCAATTTTTAACTGAGGCAGCCGCCACCAGCATATTGACATTTGTTCCTATTTGTGATACCAATATCTCTTGAACCGTGCTGGCAGAATCACCATTGACAAAAGTTGATGACACTCGTCAACTGGTTCGCATTGTGCATCCTACAAACTTCCTTCTTCCTGACATCCGTTACATCCGTTACATCCGTTACATCCGTTACATCCGTTACATCCGTGGAGCGAATCCGTTGCCCATTACTCACAAGTTAAGCTAAAAGCACTATTGTCAATGAGTAAAATTACTCATCTTTTACCTGTTGACCCAATTA